>JAIRLA010000122.1 GCA_031259795.1 Azoarcus sp. | reverse complement strand
CGACATCCACGGCGTCGACCGCGTCGAGCGCGCGCTGGACATCGCGCGCGAAAAATAGGGGACGCTTTTATCGGCGGCGCAGCGCCGCTGAATAAAAAAGGGGGAAAAAGAGCGAAACGCCGCCCGTCCACTCCACCGCCAAGAAAACAGCGTCGCTACGCTCCGTATGGAACGAACTGGATTGCCACGTCGCTTCGCTCCTCGCAATGACGAGGTGGGGGGCTCTCGCAATGACGAGGTGAAGGGCTTTCGCAATGACGAGGCGGGGATCTCTCGCAACGACGAGGTGGGGAGCTTTCGCAATGACGAGGCGGGAGGAGCGCATCGACGCGGCAATCCATGCGGCGGTTCAGGGCGGGCCTGTTGGAATGGATTCCAAATAAAAAAGAAGGGACGAAGCGCTTGTCCATTCCCCGCCGCAAAGCATCCGGACGTCACTGAACCGTCATGAAGTTTCCGTAGAGTCCGCTTTCGTGACATGCACGGAGACGAGCAATGACGGCAGGCAATGTGGTCAGAGTGTCCGAACTCAACAAGAGTTTTGGGGCGAAGCAGGTGTTGTTCGATTTGTCGCTTCATATCGAGCAGGGCGAAATGGTGGCGTTGATCGGCTCTTCGGGGTCGGGCAAGTCGACTCTTCTACGGCATCTCGCCGGATTGACGCATGGCGACGCGGACGCGCGGCGCGGCATGAGCCGCGTGGATGTGCTGGGCAACGCCATCCAGCACGATGGCCGCCTGAGCCGGAACATCCGGCGGCATCGTTCCGGGATCGGCTATATCTTCCAGCAGTTCAACCTCGTCGGGCGCATGAGCGTGATCGGCAATGTGCTCCTGGGGTCGCTCGGGAAAATCCCGCGCTGGCGCGGCGTTTGCGGGCTGTTTCCCGAAGCCGAGCGGCGGCGGGCGTTCGAGGCGCTGGCGCGGGTCGGCATGGCGGAATACGCGCACCGGCGCGCCTCCACCCTCTCCGGCGGACAGCAGCAGCGCGTGGCCATCGCGCGGGCGCTCACGCAGCAGGCAAGGGTCATCCTGGCCGACGAACCCGTCGCCTCCCTGGACCCGGAGTCGGCCCGGAAAGTCATGGAACTGCTCGCGGAAATCAACGCCCAGGACAAAGCCACTGTGCTTGTCTCGCTGCATCAGGTGGATTACGCCCGCCGCTACTGTCCGCGCACCATCGCGCTGAAACGGGGAAGCATCCATTACAACGGGCCGACCCACGCCCTCACGGATGCGCACCTGGCGGGAATCTACGGCGCCGGGATCGCGGAGTTCGGCATTGCCGCGGGCGAAACCCCGCAAGACTCATTCATCCGCCCCGGCCTGTTGCGGGCGGCTTCCCGCTGAACCTTTTCCAGAGGAGAACCATCATGCGTCATCTTTTCAAGTCCGCCCTGAAATTCCTGGGACTCGCCGCCTCGTGCCTCGCCCTTTCCGCGCAGGCGCAGGCGCCGAAGGAAATCAACTTCGGCATCATGTCCACGGAAACCTCGCAGAACCTGCGCACCACCTGGGAGCCTTTCCTCGCGGACATGAGCCGCCAGACGGGACTGGAGGTGAAGGCGTTCTTCGCCTCCGACTATGCCGGAATTATTCAAGGAATCCGCTTTGGCAAAGTCGACATCGCCTGGCTGGGCAACAAGGGCGCGATGGAAGTGGTCGACCGCGCCGGCGGGGAAGTCATCGCGCAGACCGTCGCCGCCAACGGGGACGCGGGCTATTGGAGCCTGCTGATCGCGCACAAGGATAGCCCCTACAACAGCGTGGAAGACGTGCTCAAGAACGCCGGGAACATCAGCTTCGGCAACGGCGACCCCAATTCGACTTCCGGGTTTCTCGTGCCCGGCTATTATGTCTTCGCGCAAAACAAGGTCGACCCCAAGGCGATCTTCAAGCGCAACCTCACCGGCAGCCACGAAATCAACGCGCTGGCGGTGGCCAACAAGCAGCTCGATGTCGCCACCTGCAATACGGAAGCCCTGAGTCGCCTGAAAGTAACCGCGCCCGCCAAGCTCGCGCAATTGAAAGTCATCTGGAAATCGCCGCTCATTCCCTCCGACCCCATCGTGATGCGCAAGAAGCTGGACGCCGGGACACAGAAAATCCTGAAGGATTTCCTCTTCGGCTACGGCAAGAACAGCGACGCGGAGCGAAAAATCCTGGGCGCCTTGCAATGGGCGCCCTTCAGGGTTTCCGACAACGACCAGCTTTTGCCCATCCGGCAACTCGAACTTTTCAAACAGCAAGCCGTCGTTAAGGCGAGTGAAAACCTGTCGGAAACCGAGAAAGCCAGCCGCCTCGAAAAGATCAATGACGAACTGGCAAAACTCGACCGTCGCATGAAAGAACTGGAACTGGCGCGGAAATAACAGCCCCGCGCCAGCAAACCGCATGGATTGCCGCGGCGCTGCGCGCCTCGCAATGGCGAGTTCTTCCGATGGACTCCCATCGTGCGAAGGAACACCCCTCCACCGCTTGGCGGGCGAGAGGGTGCCCGAAGGCCGGGAGAGGGTTTCCAACTAATCGGCGCGCAGCGCCGCTGACTAAAAAATGGGACGAAGTACCGGCAAAACACTCGTCGCCGCGACAGCCCTCTCCCCTCGTCATTGCGAGGAGCGCGGCGACGCGGCA
>JAIRLA010000111.1 GCA_031259795.1 Azoarcus sp. | reverse complement strand
GTATCCGGATTGAGCGAAATGGTCTGGATGCCTTCCTGCATCAGCCAGGCGGCAAAGTCGGCATGGTCGGACGGACCCTGGCCGCAGATGCCGACGTATTTGCCGAGACGATTGGCGGTCTGGATGGCTTGCGACAGCAATATCTTGACGGCGGGGTCACGTTCGTCGAAGGCATGGGCCACGAGACCCGAATCGCGATCCAGCCCGAGGGTCAGCTGGGTCAGGTCGTTGGAGCCGATGGAGAAGCCATCGAAATACTGGAGGAACTGCTCGGCAAGCAACGCATTGGAAGGAATCTCGCACATCATGATGAGCCTGAGATCGTTTTCGCCGCGCCTGAGGCCGTGCGCGGCCAGCAAATCCACGACGCTCCCGGCTTCGGCGAGCGTGCGCACGAAAGGGATCATGATCTGCACGTTGGCGAGGCCGATGACGTTGCGCACTTTTTGCATCGCCGCGCACTCCAGTTCGAAGCAATCGCGGAAACTGCTGGCGATGTAGCGCGACGCGCCGCGAAAACCGAGCATGGGGTTTTCTTCTTCCGGCTCGTAGAGCGCGCCGCCCAGAAGCTTGCGATATTCGTTCGACTTGAAGTCGGACATGCGCACGATCACCGGCTTGGGATAGAAAGCGGCCGCGATGGTGGCGACGCCCTCGGCCAGTTTGTCGATGAAGAACTGGCGCGGACTGGCGTAGCCGCGCGCGCGTTGCAGGATTTCTTCGCGCAGGGAAACCGGCGCCTGCTCGACGCCGAGGATGGCCTTGGGGTGGATGCCGATCATGTTGTTGATGACGAATTCCAGCCGCGCCAGCCCGACGCCGCCATTGGGAATCTGGGCGAACTCGAAAGCCAGTTCGGGATTGCCGACGTTCATCATGATCTTGAGCGGCAGCTCCGGCAGGTTGCCCATGTCGGTGGCCGTGACCTCGAAATCGAGCCGGCCGCGATAGACATAGCCGGTATCGCCCTCGGCGCAAGAAACAGTGGCCTCGTCGTCCTCGGCCAGCGCCTCGGTGGCGTTGCCGCAGCCGACGATGGCGGGGATGCCCAGTTCGCGGGCGATGATCGCGGCGTGGCAGGTGCGCCCGCCCCGGTTGGTGACGATGGCGCTGGCGCGCTTCATCACCGGCTCCCAGTTGGGATCGGTCATGTCGGTGACGAGGACATCGCCCGCCCGCACGCGGTTCATCTCGGAGGCGTCGGCGACGATCCGTACCGTGCCCGCGCCGATCTTCTGGCCGATGGCGCGCCCCCGGATGACGGCTTCGCCGCCGCCGCCCTTGAGGCGGTATTTTTCCATGACCAGGCCGGAACCCTGGCTTTTCACTGTTTCGGGGCGCGCCTGGAGAATGTAGAGCTTGCCGTCCTCGCCGTCCTTGCCCCATTCGATGTCCATCGGGCGGCCATAATGCCTCTCGATGATGACAGCGTAGCGCGCCAGTTCCAGCACATCCTCGTCGCCGAGCGCGAAGCGGGCGCGCTCGGTTTCGGGAACATCCTCGGTGCGCACCGATTTACCGGCCTCGCGCTCATCGGCGAAAACCATCTTGATGAGCTTGGAACCAAGATTGCGCCGCACCACCGCCGGGCGGCCTTGGGCGAGCATCGGCTTGTGGACGTAGAACTCATCGGGGTTTACCGCACCCTGCACCACGGTTTCGCCGAGGCCATAGGACGCGGTGATGAAAACCACATCCTTGAATCCGGATTCGGTATCGAGCGAGAACATGACGCCGGAGACCCCGGTATCGGAGCGCACCATGCGCTGCACGCCGGCGGAGAGCGCCACCTCGGCATGGGTGAAACCCTTGTGTACGCGATAGGCGATGGCGCGGTCGTTGTAGAGCGAGGCGAACACCTCCTTCATCGCGTACAGGATATTGACGTAGCCGTGGATATTGAGGAAGGTTTCCTGCTGGCCGGCGAACGAAGCGTCCGGCAAATCCTCGGCGGTCGCGGACGAGCGCACCGCGAAACTGCCGCCCTCCGCGCCCGCGGCGATCTCGTCATAGGCCGCCCTGATCTCGGCTTCGAGCCGGGGCGGAAACGGCGTCTCGACGATCCAGCGGCGGATTCGCGCGCCGGCCTCCGCCAGCGCGTCGACATCATCGACATCGAGCGCATCGAGCGCGACCTTGATTCGCCGCGACAGATCCTCATGGGCGAGGAACTCCCGGAAAGCTTCGGCGGTGGTGGCGAAGCCGCCCGGCACGCGCACGCTCGAGGGCAATTGACTGATCATCTCGCCCAAAGAGGCGTTCTTGCCGCCGACCTTGTCGACGTCTGTCATACGAAGTTCTGTGAAGGGGATAACGTAGCGAGTCATGGCTGGCTTCCGGAATCGGCTCAGAAAAAGCAAAATGCGAATCCTACGTGAAAGGCGAGCCATGCGCACGGCAGGGTTTGCCCCAATACCTCCCCTCCTTTCCCCTCCCTTCTTCTTCTTTTTCCTCCTTCATCAACCCTCGTCCCTTCATTTCAGTCGAGCATGCCCATGAGCGAACCTTCCTCCCGCACGGTGTTTTTCGTCTCCGATGGTACCGGCATCACCGCGGAAACGCTTGGCCACAGCCTGCTGGCACAGTTTCCCGGCACCCGTTTCCATCAGATACGCATGCCCTTCGTCGACAATGTCGCCAAGGCGCGGGACTGCGCCAGCCAGATTCTCGAAGTCGCCCGCGGCACGGGCCGGCGCCCGATCGTCTTCAGCAGCCTGGTCAATCCGGAAACAGTCGCCGCGCTGCGCCAGGCGCACAACGACGCCCTTTTCCTCGACCTGTTCGAGCGTTTCATCGAACCGCTCGAAAACGAACTGGGACAACGCTCCACCCACACCGTCGGGCGCTTCCATGGCGTGGCCGAAAGCAACGACTACAAGAACCGCATCGAAGCGATCAACTTCGCCATGTCGCACGACGACGGCGTCTCCAGCGCCGCCGATCTCGCCAGAGCCAACGTCATCCTCGTGGGCGTCTCCCGCTCCGGCAAGACCCCGACCAGCCTCTACCTGGCGATGCAGTTCGGCGTCAAGGCCGCCAATTACCCGCTCATCCCCGAAGACTTCGAGCGCAACAAACTGCCCGGCGAACTGCATGAATTCCGCCACAAGCTCTTCGGCCTGTCGATCTCCCCCGAGCGGCTGGCGCAAATCCGCCAGGAGCGGCGGCCCAACAGCCACTACGCCAGCCTGGAAAACTGCCGCTACGAAATCGAAGCCGCGCAAAAACTGATGCGGCGCGAAAACATCCGCTGGCTCGACTCGACCACCAAGTCGATCGAGGAAATCTCCGCCACCATCATGCAAACGCTGCGGATCGAGACAGAGTTCTGAACTCCGGCCAGGCGAAGCCGCGC
>JAIRLA010000098.1 GCA_031259795.1 Azoarcus sp. | reverse complement strand
AAGCGCACGGCAAGCAATACGTGATCGAACCCTTCACGCCGCCCACGGAAGAAGACGAAGACGAATGCCATTCCCGCTGTCTGCTCCGGCTGGATGGCAGCGACCCCGGTTTGCGCGCCTGCCTGGATGCGCTGGAATACGGGAAAAAACCGGCTGAATTTTGCAATGACTGATACGGTTGTACCGCGCGCCAATCGACATCCTCTCCCGCCTCGAAGTTTTCCTCCTCCAGAAAGGACGGAAACATGGCGAGGCTGGAGATCGCCTGATCCGGAAGGCCCGCCTGCCGGAACCGCGCCAGCGGGTGGAAGGGGTGAAGGCGCTGCGGGAGTAAACCATCACACGGCAAGCGCGGGATGGCGGTGGATGGCGGTCTGCCCCGGTATTCGCGCTTGGCGCAACCGCAAAGCGGTGGTAGAGTTACCACATTCCGGGAGGAAAAAAGCCATGACGACGGTTTCCGTGCGTATTTCAAGCGATCTGGTCGAGGCGGCGCGGCGCGAGGCCATGATGTTTACCCGCACACTCAGCGGCCAACTCGAACACTGGGCAAAACTTGGACAGGCCATCGAGTCCGTCCCCAGCTTCACCACGGAACGCATGCGCGCCGCGCTACAGGGGCGGCTGGACGCCGACAGGCTGGATGCCGCCGAGCGGGAAATCTACGAAGATCTGGCGGGCGAAGCCCTCGCCAGCCCGCTGCCCGCCGAACTGGAATTCTTCGACGCGCTCAGGCGCGAAGGCGGCGCGGTCGGTTTCGACGGCGAGGGCCGCTTGGTGCGCGGCCTGCCGGAAGGCGGCGCCGAAGCCATCAAGTAAGCCGGCGTGGCCGCAGGCGCCCGCCCGACGTTTCACATCATCGCCGGCCCCAACGGCGCGGGTAAAACGACGCTTTACCGCCTCCGTATCGCCCCCAGGCACCCTGGCGCCGAATTCGTCAATGCCGACGAACTGGCCTTGCGGCAATTCGGCCATCCGGCCCGGACGCTCGAAGAATCCCGGGTGGGCCAGCGCCTTGCCGAACACCGCCGCCGCGAACTGCTGGCCTGGCGCAAGAGCCTCGTCACCGAATCGACCTTTTCGCATCCTTCCAAACTGGATCTGCTCCGGGAAGCCATCGCGGGCGGCTACCGCGTAAACCTCTACCACGTCAGCGTGTGCAGCGTCGAACTGTCCGTGCGCCGCGTCGCCGCGCGCGTCGAGAAAGGCGGGCACCCCGTGCCCGAAGACCACATCCGCCAACGCTACGAACGCAACAGGGCGCTCATCCGCGCCGCCGCAGAACTGGCGGATCACGCCTACGTATTCGATAACTCGCTGTACGCCGAACCGTTCGCGCTGGTCATCGAACTGAAACGGGGCGCGCTCGTCCGCAGCAGCGAAGATATCCCGCGATGGGCGCGGGATCTGTATATCGCCGAATCGCGCCAATCCCTGTTCAGATGAGCGAATGTCCGCTGACGATAGTGTCCGCGTCCTTTTCGGTGATCCTGACCGTGGCGCTGCGGATGACATGCGTCACCAGCCAGTCGTGCAGGCGCTCCAGCCCGTCGCCCTCGACCCTGACGAGACGGCAGCCAGCGGTGGCCGTCTCGTCCTTGCCGAACAGGTTGGCGATTTCGGCGCGGCCGCGGATTTCGTCGGGCACGCCCTCGCGTTGCAGGACGAAATCGAATTGCGCGCCGCGCACGCAATTCCCCGGCGTCGGCAGGGCGAAACCCCGCAGCGAAAGATCGCTGAGCGCCAAGCGCTGCCCTTCCACCAATGCCCAGAAACAGGGCGCGCCGCGCAGGCGGGCGATGAAACGCTGGTAGATGCGGCGCTCGCCCATATCGTCCGCGGCGGGCGGCGGCGGGGCGGTCGTTTCCGGTGCGGCAGGCGCGCGCCGCTCCTCTGTCTGGCACCTGGAGACTTCAGGAGCCTGCCGGGAAAAGGACGCGGAAAAAAAGGGAGGAAACGAAAACGACATGGGGCGATGATAGCGCGGGAGCGGCGGCGCTTTCCCGTAACCGCTTCACGCTGTCAGCCACGGCGCACCCGCTCGATCAGGCTGTCGACTTCCTGGAGCATGGCCTGGTGGCCGCCGGTCAGGCTCGCCGAGGTCACGAAGCGCCCGCCCACCGCCATCATGGGCACGCCGTCGACCTTGTAGCTTTTGTCGAGCTGCTCGGCGCGGCGCACTTGCGCCTGCACGCCGAAGGATTTGTAGGCATCCATGAATACCTTGGCGTCCACGCCCTGCTTTTCGATCCAGTCGCGCAAAGCGCTTTCGTCGGCAAAGTTCACCTGTTGCCCGCGCGGGGCCTGCACGGCGGCAAACACTTTTACGTGCAGGGCATCGAGCTGCTTGGCGGCCTTGAGCGCGTAATATATTTGCGCCAGCTTGCGAAGCGGCGAGGTTCCCCAGATCACCGGCGCTTGCGTGAACGCCACGTCGGCGGGCAGCGCCTTGGCCCATGGCGTGACCACCGGATCGAATTCGCGGCAGTGCGGGCAGGCATAGTGGAAAAACTCGATCACCTCGATCTTGCCTTCCACATCGGTCGGCACGGCGGGATCCAGCGTATGGAAACGGTCGCCTTTCTGCGCCAGCGCGAAACTGGCGGGCGCGGCAAGCAGCGCCAGCGCGCCAAACTGCCGGATGGCATCACGACGGTTCATCCTCAACTCCCTGAAACAATGAAACAAGCGAAAACCATGCGTCGATCCATGGCGGCGGGGTTTTTTACTGCTCGGCGGAAACTACGTTGCCGGTGATGCCGTTCGATGCCAGGCGGTTGCGCGCCGGGGTCAGGTCGTCGACGCTGGCATACGGGCCGATCCGGATACGGTGCACGACGCGTCCGTCGGGCAATTGCGCGCGCTGCGTGATGGGTTCCATGCCCATCAGCGCCAGTTGCGCCTTGAGGTTGTCGGCTTGGTCGGCGCTTTCGAACGCGCCCAGTTGCAGGTAGATCGTTTTTGCCGCGCTTGCCGATACGGGCGGCGGCAACGGTACGCCGGGGCCGACGTGATGGACCTGGCCGGGGGAAGGCGCGCCGCCGCTGTCGCCGGGCAGGACTTTATAAAAGGTGAAGTTCGGCTTTTCCACGATCGGCCCGCCGGGCTTGCCCGGCAAGGCCACCGGCGGCCTGTCGTCCGTCGACGATGCCCGCGGCTGCGAAACGGTGGGTTGCTGGTGAAAAGGATTGTCGCCACGGTTGAACAGCCACACCGTGACGGCGACGATGCATGCGCCCAGTGTCATGCCGATGAAAATGCCGAGAATGGTGCCGCCGCGGCTGCGCGACGGCGGCGCGAAAGAAGATGGAATCCTGTGCATGCGAATGTGGTTCACGTGGTTCACGGGGAAGCTCCGTATTTACATCGATTCGGGCGCGGACACGCCCAGAAGGGCCAGCCCGTTGCCGAGTGTCTGGCGAACCGCGCCGGCCAATGCCAGACGCGCCAGTTTTGTGCCTTCATCGTCGACGAGCATACGCTCGGCGTTGTACCAGCTATGGAAATCCGCCGCCAACTCCCTGAGATAGAAAGCGATCTGGTGCGGCGCGTAATCGTCCGCCGCCGATTGCACGGTTTCGGGAAAAGCCGACAGGCGCGCGCACAGACCCAATTCATGGCCGCTTTGCAGCGCGCCGGTGTCGGCGGCAAGCAACTCGCCCTGCTCGCCGCCCCATTTTCGCAATGCCGAGCAAGCCCGCGCATGCGCATATTGCACGTAATACACCGGATTCTCGTTGCTCTGGCTCTTGGCGAGATCGAGGTCGAAATCGAGGTGCTGGTCGCTCTTCCTGAGCACGTAGAAAAAGCGGCAGGCATCATTGCCGACTTCGCCGCGCAGTTCGCGCAGGGTGACGAATTCGCCCGAACGCGTCGACATGGAGGTTTTCTGCCCGTTGCGATAGAGCACCGCGAATTGCACCAGCGCCACGTCGAGCCGCTCCGGGTCCAGCCCCAGCGCCGCGACCGCGCCCTCGACGCGCGGCGCGTAGCCGTGATGGTCGGCGCCCCAGACATCTATCATGCGATCGAAGCCGCGTTCGTATTTGTTGAGGTGGTAGGCGATGTCGGAAGCGAAATACGTATAGATGCCGTTTTCGCGCTGCACGACGCGATCCTTCTCGTCGCCGAACGCGGTGGAACGGAACCATTTCGCGCCGTTTTGCAGATAAACATGGCCCGCCCGTTCGAGGCGGTCGACGGCGCGCTCGACCAGGCCGGTATCGAACAGGCTGCGCTCCGAAAACCATTTGTCGAAACGCACGCCGAACGCCTGCAAATCGTCGAGTCCGTCGTCGAGCTGCCTGCCGAGGGCAAAGCTGTGCACCCGCGCGTAATCCTCGCCAAGAAGCCGCCGGGCGCTGGCGATCAGCGCGTCGAGATGCTGTTCGCGCTGCGCCTTGGCTTCCCTGTCGTCGCTGCGCTCGGCGGGCGGCAGGGGCGGCACGCCGGCAAGCACATCGGCGGCGCTCACGCGGGCGAAACGCTCGCCATGAGCGGCGCGCAATGCCCTGGCCATGTCCGCCACATAGTCGCCCTGGTAGGCATTGGGAGGGAATTCGATCTCGATGCCGAAAAGCGCCAGATAACGCAGCCAAGTAGACAGGGCGAGAATGTCCATCTGCCGTCCGGCATCGTTTACGTAATACTCGCGGCTCACCGTGAAACCGGCGAAAGCCAGCACCTCGGCCAGCGAAGCGCCATAAGCCGCGCCGCGCCCATGCCCGACGTGCAGCGGCCCGGTCGGATTGGCCGACACGAACTCGACCAGCACCTTCACGCCCTTGTCCGCGCCGCGCCCCCAATCCGCGCCTTTCGCCAGCGCCTCGCCCACCACCGCGGTCTTCGCCGCCGCGGCGAGGGTGAAATTGATGAAACCGGCGCCGGCCGCCTCGGCTTTCTCCACCCATTTGGAAGGCGGCAATTCGGCGAGCAGCAGGCCGGCCAGCTCGCGCGGATTGCGCTTGAGCGTCCTGGCGAGCCGCATGGCGATATTGGCGGCAAAGTCGCCATGCCCGGCCTGCTTCGGACGTTCCAGCGGGATGGGCATATCGGCGTGTTCCGGCGCCACGCTTTTCAGGGCGGCGCGGAGTAATTCGGTCAACAGGATTCTCGGGTCGGCGCTCATGGCACTCGAAAACAGTAAAAGCAGCTGATTATAGCGGACGGATCGCTCCGCTTTCCGCCGGTTTTTCCGCCGTCCGGGGCGATCACACGAAACGCATGCGCCCCCGGGCCGCCGGGCGCGGAAGCCGGGCGGGCGATTCGTTATACTGCAAGCCCGCGTCCCACGGATCGCGTTCCCGTCCGAGTCATGCCTGTCGATCATTACGAAAATTTTCCCGTTGCATCCCTGCTGCTGCCCGCCTACCTGCGCGAGCCAGTGGAAGCCATCTATGCCTTTGCCCGCAGCGCGGACGACATCGCCGACGAAGGCGATGCTCCGGCAGGGCAACGGCTGAAACAGCTTGAAACCTACCGCGCCGCCCTCGACGCCATCGACGAGGCGGGGCTCGCCGCCACCCGCGGCCTGCCGCCGCTGTTCGCCCGCCTGGCCCGCACCATCCTCGACCATCACCTGCCGCTGAAACCCCTCTACGACCTGCTCGACGCCTTCCGGCAAGACATCGACAAAAGCCGCTACACCGATTTCAACGATCTCGTCGACTACTGCCGGCGCTCGGCCAACCCCATTGGCCGCCTGCTCCTCAACCTTTTCGGCGCGGCCACGGTCGAAAACTTCCCGCTGTCGGACTGCATCTGCACCGGCCTGCAACTGACCAATTTCTGGCAGGACATCGCCCGCGACCAGGAAAAAGGGCGCATCTACCTGCCGCAACAAGACCTCGCCCGCTTCGGCGTCAGCGAAGAAGACATCGCCGCTTCCCGCTGCGACGAACGCTGGCAGGCATTGCTCACCTTTGAAATAGCGCGGGCGCGGACAAACCTCCACGCGGGCGCGCCGCTCGCCCGCAAACTCCCGGGGCGCATCGGCTGGGAACTGCGCCTGATCGTGGCGGGAGGACTGCGCATTCTCGAACGCATCGAAGCCGCCGGCTTCGACGTTTTTGCCCAGCGCCCCCGCCTCGGCGCCTTCGACAAGCTGGCCATCGCGTGGCGCGCCCTGAACTACCCGCACGCGCGCGCATGACTCCGCACGAATACTGTCAAAACAAGGCCGCCGCCAGCGGATCGAGCTTTTACTACAGCTTCATGTTCCTCGATCCGGCGCGGCGGCGGGCCATTACCGCGCTGTACGCCTTCTGCCGCGAAATCGACGACATCGTCGACGAATACCCGGGCGCCGCGCTCGCGCAAACCCGGCTCGCCTGGTGGCGGCAGGAAATCGCCCGCGTCTGTTCCGGCGCGCCCTCCCACCCGGTCGGCCTCGCCCTGCAAAACGTGCGCGAACAATTCGACCTGCCCCACGAACGCCTGCTCGAAATCATCGACGGCATGGCGATGGATCTGCAATACAACCGCTATCCCGACTTCGATGCCCTGCAACGCTATTGCTACCACGTCGCCAGCGTCGTGGGACTGCTTGCCGCCGGCATCTTCGGACACGGCGACCCCCGCACGCTGGATTACGCCCACGACCTCGGCATCGCCTTCCAGCTCACCAACATCATCCGCGACGTCGGCGAAGACGCCCGCCGCAACCGCATCTACCTGCCGGACGACGAACTGCAACGTTTCGGCGTCCCCGCCGGCGACATCCTCGCCGCGCGCTACAGCGACGGCTTCCGCGCCCTGATGTCCTTCCAGGCCGAACGCGCCGAAACCTTCTACGAACGCGCCTTCGCCGCCCTGCCCGCCGCCGATCGCAAGAACCAGCGGCCCGGCATCGTCATGGCGGCCATCTATCGCAGCCTGTTGCGCGAAATCGCCCGCGACGGCTTCCTCGTCCTCGACCGCCGCGCCTCGCTCACCCCGCTGCGCAAAGTCTGGCTGGCCGGGCTGACCTGGCTGAAAGGCTGAAAACCCATGCGCGAAGCCGCCATCATCGGCGCGGGCTACGCGGGACTCGCCTGTGCGGTCGAACTCGCCCGCCACGGCATCGCGGTCACGGTGTTCGAGCGCTCCAAAACCTTGGGCGGACGAGCGCGCGCCGTCGAAAAAAACGGCTGGACGCTCGACAACGGCCAGCATCTCCTCATCGGCGCATACACCGAACTCGCCCGCCTGCTGCGCCTCACCGGCGTCTCGCCGCGCCAGCTCGAACACCTGCCGCTCACGCTGCACATCCCCGGACAACTACACCTGCGCGCCGCCGCCCTGCCCGCCCCCCTGCACCTGGCCGTCGGCCTTGCCCGCGCGCGCGGCCTGGGCTGGCGCGAACGCTTCGCCGCCGCCGCGCTGCTGCGCCACCTCAAGCGCAAGCATTTCCGCCTGTTCGAAGCGACCACCGTCACCGACCTGCTCATTGGCTGTCGGCAACCCCCGAAGCTGCGCAACCTGATCTGGGAGCCGCTCTGCCTCGCCGCGCTCAACACCCCCGCGCACGAAGCCTCGGCCCAAACTTTCGCCAACATCCTGCGCGACACCTTGGCCGCGCCCTCGGCCACCGCCAGCGAGCTACTGATTCCCCGCGTCGATCTCTCCGAACTCTTCCCCGTTCCGGCGGCCAGATACCTCGCCACCCGCGAAGGACGGATTTTCCCCGGCAACGCCATCACCACGATCACCCCGGAAGACGGGGGCTTCCGCCTTGGCGGCGACCCCGGCGCGCGTCTCTGGCCGCAAGTCGTCATCGCCACCGCGCCCCACCACGCCGCGCCGCTGCTCGCCTCCACCGGCGCATGCGCCCATCTCGCCGCCCGGATCGCCTCCCTGCCCTGCGAGCCGATCACCACCGTTTATCTTGCGCTCGGCGAAGGCTTCACCCTGCCCGCGCCGATGATCGGTCTCACCGGCGGCCCGGCGCAATGGGCCTTCGATCGCGGCCAGAGCGGCGGCCCCGAAGGACTGATCGCCGCGGTCATCAGCGCGCACCGCGAGCACGGAACGCTATCGCGCGACGCCCAGGCCGCCTCGACGCTCGCCCAACTCGAACACACACTCGCCCGCGCCCTGCCCCGCCCCGAACGCACGCACGTCATCACCGAAAAACGGGCAACCTTCGCCTGCCGCCCCGGACTACCACGGCCCGGCATCGCCACGCCGCTGCCGGGCCTGTGGCTGGCCGGCGACTACATCGAAGGCGAACACCCGGCCACGCTGGAAACCGCCGTGCGCGCGGGCGTGAACTGCGCCCGCGCCATCACCGGCAAGGCCCCCGCCCCCGAAAACCACAGCCACAGCGAATGAATTCCCGGGGTCAGGGATCGGATTTGACTCGCCAATTGCGAGGGGGGAGGCTTTCGCAGTGACACGATGGCGAGCGGCTTTCGCTTTCGACGAGTTCTTCCGATGGATTCCCTCGCCCCCCGCAGGGGGCATAGGCATCTACATGTAGATACCTATGCGCAGGGGGGAGAGGGTGGCCGAAGGCTGGGAGAGGGGGGAGCCAGCCATGTAGATATCTATTTGCTTTGTCCCGTCGTGTTTTGTCCCGTCGGCGCGCGCAGCAACACCAGCAGCGCGCCCGCGCCGCCCTCGTGCGGGTTGGCCTGGCAGAAAGCAAGGATTTCTTCGCGCTGGGCAAGCCAGCCGCGCGAAAGTTGTTTCAGGACGGATATGCCGCCAGGAGAGCCAAGACCTTTGCCGTGAATGACCCGGATGCAACGTTTGCCGTGGGCGAGCGCGGTGGTGATGAAAAGTGATAATGCGGCGCGCGCCTCGTCGAGGTTGAGTCCGTGCAGGTCGATTTTGGCCTGCGGCGTCCAGCGGCCCCGGCGCAGATCGACCAGTACCCGGCGGCGCAGACCCGGGCGCAAAAAAGCCGCTTCTTCGCCGCTATCGAGACGATCCTCGATCGTCAGCGGGAAAGTGAGCGATTCGCGCAGGGCGGCCGTTTCGTCCAGCCTGTGCTGGCGCGGCTCGGGGGGCGGGAGCGGAATGGAAATTTCGGCCAGGCCGGAAGCGCTCAATGGTTGTACGTTACCCACGGCGCGGCGGAAAAGCGCCGCCGGGTCATCGCCGGCGGGCAAGGGCGGCAATGCGGGAAAACACTGGGAAGCGGGCCGCTCCGCCGCTTGGGCCGGGCGGAATTCCGCTTCCACCCCGTCATCGACCGGCAATGGCGTGACGCCGGCATAAGCCGCGGCGAGCGGATCGTCGTTTTGCGGATGCGGCGCGAGGACGGATGGCGCATCGTTTTCATTGTGTGTATGCGCCCGCGGAACGGGAAGCGGGCGCACGACCTCGATTTCGGCGCGGTTGTCCGGCCTGATCGGAGCGACATCGCCGATGGCGCGGCGGAAAAGGGATTGCTCGCTGGTTCCGGACGGGAGCGGCGCGGAAGCCGCGTTTTCACCAACGCGACCGCCCGTCGCCGCCTCAGGGGATGGACAGGGCGACCGTGGGCGCGGTTTCAGGTTTTCGAGCGCCCTGAACGGATGGTCATTCTTCGCGGGGGCGTCCGGAACAGAACGGCGCGCCATGGTTGTGCGGTTCAGCGCTTCAGGTTGTCGAGATAACGCTCGGCGTCGAGCGCGGCCTGGCAACCGCTGGCGGCGCTGGTGATGGCCTGCTTGTAGACCGGATCCTGCACATCGCCGGCGGCGAATACGCCTTCGACGCTGGTCTGGGTGGCGTTGCCCTGATGCCCGCCGCGCGTGACGAGGTAGCCGCCGTTCATTTCGAGCTGTCCGGCGAAAATATCGGTATTGGGTTGATGGCCGATGGCGATGAACACGCCATGCACGGCGATGTCGCGCGCCGCGCCGTTGTTGACGTCGAGGATGCGCATGCCGGTGACGCCGGAATCATCGCCGAGCACTTCATCGAGGGTATGGTCGAGCGCCAGTTCGATCTTGCCGGCGGCGACCTTTTCCATCAGTTGGTCGATCATGATCTTCTCGGCGCGGAAAGCCTGGCGGCGGTGTACGAGCGTGACCTTGCGCGCGATATTGGCGAGGTAAAGCGCTTCTTCGACGGCGGTATTGCCGCCGCCGATCACGGCGACATCCTGGCCGCGGTAGAAAAAGCCATCGCAGGTGGCGCAGGCCGACACGCCGCGCCCGGAAAACTTTTCTTCGGACGGCAAACCGAGATAACGGGCGGCGGCGCCCGTGGCGATGATGAGCGCATCGCAGGTGTATTCGCCCGCGTCTCCGGTCAGGCGGAATGGCCGTTCCGCAAGGCGCGCGGCGTGGATGTGATCGAACACGATGCGGGTATTGAAACGTTCGGCGTGTCTCAGGAAACGCGCCATCAGATCCGGCCCCAGGACGCCATCGGCGTCGGCCGGCCAGTTGTCCACTTCGGTTGTCGTCATGAGCTGGCCGCCCTGGGACAATCCGGTGACAAGGACGGGCGCGAGGTTGGCGCGGGCGGCGTAAACCGCGGCGGTATAACCGGCGGGGCCGGAGCCGAGAATGAGCAGGCGGGCGTGTTCTGTGGGCATGGGCGCGGGCGGAAACTTGACGGACAGGGCTGGATTATAGCCAGATGTGCGGCCTTGCCGGACCGTGATGCGAGGAATGCATGTCAATGGCGCAATATGTGGGTATACTCGCACGAAAACGACGTGGAGCCGCCCCGCCGGACATCTTGGCGCGGTCGGTTCCGCAGGGCGATCCATTCGCGCAGGGTTGTTTTTTTGCTAGGATGGGTTTTCTTAAACTATTTTTCGAGTGCAGTTCAGGAATCCTATGAATCGGCCTGCTTTGGTTTCAATCACCGCATTGAAGACATGTCCCCTGTTCGCCGGCCTGGCGGACGATGTGTTGAATTCGGTTGCCCAAGTGGCGATGATGCGCCACTACCCACGCGGACAAGCGGTGATACGCGCGGGTGAGCGTACTGACTACGTGTATTTTGTACTGACCGGAAGCCTCAAGGTCGTGGTGAGCGACGAGGACGGACGCGAGGTGATTCTTTCCATTCTTGGCCGGGGCGAAGTTTTCGGCGAGATGGGGATGTTTGGCGACCAGCCGCGTTCGGCCTCGGTGGTGCCGGTGGTGGCGGCCGATCTGGTGACGATCACCAAGCAGTCTTTCCGTCATCTGATGCAGGAGCATTTCGAGGTGGCCTGGCGCATCATGTGCAATCTCGCCGAGCGCCTGCGCAATGCCGACCGCAAGATCGAAAGCTTGGCGCTCATGGATGTCTATGGGCGCGTGGCCGGTCTGCTGATCGAGATGGCCGAGGACGTCAACGGCGAGACCATCGTGACGCGCAAGATCTCCAAGCAGGACATCGCCCGCATGATCGGCGCTTCGCGCGAGATGGTGAGCCGGGTGATGAAGGATCTCAGCCAGCAGGGGCTCATCGAGGAAACGTCGCGCGGCATCGTGCTCCAGGAACGGCTGGGCAGCGTGTAGCCGCGAGCGCGTTCGCGGCGGCGTCTCTCTCGTCTCTGGCGCGGGAAAAACTTCCGGCGGGAAGGGCTGTGCCGCGTTGACGGCATGGCCCGGAAGTCGGGAGGGGAAGCGCTATAATCAGCCGTTTCATTCTGCCGTAGTCTTTTGTCCATGTCGTCCCGTTCGCCGTCCCGTCCTCTGCCCGAAAGAATCTCGCTGCTGCTCCAGGAAGCGCGCTGGCTGGTGTTGGGGGTGATATCGCTCTACATCGGGCTGGTGTTGCTGGGCTATGACAGGGCCGATCCGGGGTGGTCGCACGAATCGGTGGCGCGGGTGACGAATCCGGGCGGGCGCTTCGGCGCTTGGCTTGCCGATCTGCTGCTGTATTTGCACGGAATTTCGGCTTGGTGGTGGGTCGTGTTTCTCGGTTATGCGCTGGCGTGGGGGTTTCGCCGCCTGCGCGACCGGCTGACGCTCGACCGGCGCTCGTTTTTCGTCATCCTGTCCGGCTTCCTGCTGGTGCTGGTCACGAGCAGCGTGCTCGAAAACCTGCGCTTCTACAGCCTCGGCATGACGTTGCCATCGTATCCCGGCGGAGTGGTCGGCATGGAACTGGGGGCGCGCATGCAGCGGTATTTCGGCTATACCGGCAGTACGCTGCTGCTGTTGGCCTTGCTGGCCGCGGGCTTGTCGCTCTTTACCGGCATTTCCTGGATTTCCGCCATCGAGCGTGTCGGCGGCGCGCTGGAGCGGGGCGCGCTGGGAGCGCTCGCGCTCTTCCAACGCTGGCTCGACCGGCTGGCGGGGCGGAAAGTCGCCAGCAAGCGCGAAGAAGCCGTGCAAAACCGCCGCAAGAAAAACGAGCAGACGCCGCCCGCGCCGCTGCACATCGAGCCGGGGACGGCCGATGCGCCGCGCTCGCTCCGCGCCGCCAAGGAGCGCCAGCAAAAACTGTTCGCCGATGCGAGTGCGCCGCTGCCGTCGCTGAATCTGCTCGATGTCGCGGCAAACAATGGCGAACTGCCATCCGCCGAATCGCTCGCATTCACTTCCCGCCTGATCGAAACCAAACTTGCCGATTTCGGGGTCGAGGTCAAGGTGCTGGCGGCCTATCCGGGGCCGGTCATCACCCGTTTCGAGATTGAACCGGCGGTTGGCGTCAAGGGGGCGCAGGTGGTCAATCTCGGCAAGGATCTGGCGCGGGCGTTGTCGCTGGTGTCGATCCGCGTGGTCGAAACCGTGCCCGGCAAGTCGTGCATGGCGCTCGAACTGCCCAACGCCAGGCGCCAGACCGTGCGTCTGGCGGAAATCCTGGGTTCAAAGGCCTATAACGACATGCACGCGGTGCTGACCGTGGCTCTGGGCAAGGACATCAGTGGCCAGCCGGTGATCGCCGATCTCGCCAAAATGCCGCATTTGCTGGTGGCGGGCACCACGGGTTCGGGCAAGTCGGTGGGGATCAACGCCATGATCCTGTCGCTGCTCTATAAAAGCTCGCCCGAACAGGTGCGCCTGATCATGGTCGATCCCAAAATGCTGGAACTGTCGATCTACGAGGGTATCCCGCATTTGCTCGCGCCGGTGGTCACCGACATGAAACACGCCGCCAACGCGCTCAACTGGTGCGTGGGCGAGATGGACAAGCGTTACAAGTTGATGGCCACGTTCGGCGTGCGCAACCTGGCCGGGTTCAACAAGGCGGCGCTCGATGCGCGCAAGAGCGGCGCGCCGCTCGTCAATCCCTTCTCGATTACCCCGGAAAACCCCGAACCGCTCGATCCCTTGCCGTACATCGTGGTGGTGGTCGATGAATTGGCCGACATGATGATGGTGGTGGGCAAAAAGGTCGAAGAGCTGATCGCCCGCCTGGCGCAAAAAGCGCGCGCCGCTGGCATCCATCTGATCCTGGCGACGCAGCGTCCTTCGGTCGACGTCATTACCGGGCTCATCAAGGCCAATGTGCCGACCCGGATCGCCTTCCAGGTATCGAGCAAGATCGACTCGCGCACCATTCTCGACCAGATGGGGGCTGAAACCCTGCTCGGCATGGGCGACATGCTTTATCTCGCGCCGGGAACCGGCCTGCCGGTACGGGTGCACGGCGCCTTCGTCGCCGATGGCGAAGTACACAACGTCGTCGAGCATCTCAAGAAAACCGGGCAGCCCGACTACGTCGAGGGTATCCTTTCTCCGGCCATCGACGAAGCGGACGATTTTGTCATGGATGGCGAAAGTGGCGGCGGCGGCGACGGCGGCGAGTCCGACGATCTTTACGACAAGGCGATCGACATCGTCATCAAGACGCGGCGCGCCTCGATTTCGCTGGTGCAGCGCCATCTGCGCGTCGGCTACAACCGCGCCGCCCGCTTGCTCGAACGAATGGAGCGCGATGGGGTGGTCTCGCCGATGGGCAACAATGGCAACCGCGATGTGCTCGCGCCGCCGCAGGCGGAAGAATGAATATGAAATATGTTTGCAGCGCGCTCGCCGCGCTTTTCCTCATGGCGGCATCCGGCGGCGCGGCGGCGGGCGCCGCGGAGCAATTGCGCCGTTTCGTCTCTTCCGCCCATAGCGCCGAGGGTGAATTCCGGCAGACCGTCACCGGCGAGAGCGGGCGGCCGCCGCAGCAGGCTTCCGGCAAGTTCGCCTTCTCGCGTCCGGGCAAATTCCGCTGGGAATATGAACAGCCATATCCGCAGTTGCTGGTCGCCGACGGCGAGCGCCTATGGTCGTGGGACCGCGATCTCAACCAAGTGACGGTGCGCCCCTTGGGGAATGCCCTGGGGGCGACGCCGGCGGCGATTCTTTTCGGACAGGGCGCGATCGAGCGCGATTTCGAACTTGTCGAGAGCAAGGCGGGCGAGGCCGAGGCCGACGGAGAACTCGCTTGGGTCGAGGCCAAGCCGCGCCAGACTGATGACGAAAGAAAGAAAGAATGGGGCGGCGGTTTCCAGCTCATGCGTTTCGGTTTTGCTGGCGATCGCCTGCAACGCATGAGCTTGCGCGACAACTTCGGCCAGACCACGGTGATCGTGTTTACGCACTTGCGCCTCAATCCCGCGCTCGATGCCGGAAGCTTTCGTTTCGAGCCGCCGCCGGGGGCCGACGTTCTCGGGGATTTGCCGGTGCGATGAGCGGCGATCTTTTCGGCGGAACCGGAGCCGCCGTGGCGTCGCGCAAGCTTCCGGGACGTGGCCTGTCCGCCCCTCTGGCCGAGCGCATGCGTCCGGCCTCGCTCGATGAAGTCGCGGGGCAAGCGCACCTCCTGGGGCCGGGCAAGCCCTTGCGGCTGGCGTTCGAATCGGGCAGGCCGCATTCGATGATCCTGTGGGGACCGCCAGGGGTCGGCAAGACCACGCTTGCCCGCCTGATGGCGAAAGGTTTCGATGCTGATTTCATCGCCCTGTCGGCGGTGTTTTCCGGGGTCAAGGAAATCCGCGAAGCCGTGGCGCGGGCGCAGGCCGCCAAGGAACTCGGCCGTCACACCATCCTTTTCGTCGACGAAGTCCACCGCTTCAACAAGGCGCAGCAAGATGCCTTCCTGCCTTTCGTGGAGCAGGGGGTGGTGACTTTCATCGGCGCGACCACCGAAAACCCCTCATTCGAGGTCAATGCCGCCCTGTTGTCGCGGGCGGCGGTGTATGTGCTGGAGGCGCTCGATGCCGGAGCGATGGCCGGATTGTTCGAACGCGCCTGCCGGTGCGCCTGCCCGGAACTGGTTTTCGGGGACGATGCGCGCGAACGGATGATCGGCTTTGCCGATGGCGACGCCCGCCGCCTGATGAATCTCATCGAGCAGATACAGGTCGCCGCCGTGACCGCCGAAACGAATCCGGTGACGGCTGCGTTCGTCGATCAGGCGCTGTCGCGCGATTTGCGCCGCTTCGACAAGGGCGGCGAAGCCTTTTATGACCAGATTTCCGCCCTGCACAAATCGGTGCGAGGCTCCGACCCGGACGCGGCGCTGTACTGGATGTGCCGCATGCTCGATGGCGGCGCGGAGCCGCTTTATCTTGGCCGCCGTCTGGTGCGGATGGCTTCGGAAGACATCGGTCTCGCCGATCCGCGCGCGCTGGAGATCGCGCTCAACGCCTGCGCGGCCTACGAACGGCTCGGTTCGCCCGAAGGCGAACTGGCGCTGGCCGAAGCCGTGGTGTTCATGGCCTGCGCGGCCAAATCGAACGCGGTCTACATGGCCTATAACAACGTGCGCCGTTTCATCGCGCGCAGCGGCTCGCTGCCGGTACCGTTGCGTTTGCGCAACGCGCCCACCGGACTGATGAAGGAACTGGGCTATGGCCGCGCCTACCGCTACGCGCACGATGAACCCGAAGCCTATGCCGCGGGCGAACATTACCTTCCCGATAACGTGGAATCACCCGGCTGGTACCGCCCCACGCCGCGTGGCATGGAAGCCAGGATTGCCGAAAAACTCATCCATCTGCGCCAGCTCGATGCGCAGGCAAGGCGGGCGCAAACGCACAACGCCCGCCCTGCGGACAAACACCCCGTGGATGAGAACGGCAACCCCGATGGCGCCCCGCCATGAGCAGGCGGCGGACGACAACGTCCGGCGACGGCTTGGGTTTTATTGCGGCGGCAGATGATAGGCCATGGTGAAGCGCTCGAACTCCGCCCGCGCGCGCGCCGCCTTTTCGGGCAATCCCGCCGCGTCGGCGTATTCGATCAATTCGCGCAGCCACTGCGCCAGCAATTGGACGCCTTCATCGGTCTGCACCAGACCGCAGAGCACCTGTGCCGCCATTACGTCGGGAATCCCTTCGAATTCGGCGATCAGCGCGACTTCACCGTCCGTGAGGTCGCAGTAGTCAAGACAATCTCGTGTGGACAGCATGTTTTACTCCCCCTTCCCTGGAACCGGACTGTTTCGTGCGAACCTTCTTTAAGACTATGATGAATTTCGGCGAAAGCAAGAAAAATTTTTGCAAAATCCTGTTGCAAACCATTGATATGCATAATCAAAATTATGCCCGCCCTTCACGGACTTGTAAAGTGGAAATGACGGCGAATCCGGAGTTTGGAAGCGAAACCGCCGAGACCGCTTCAACAATATACCATAACATCATGAATTCCAATATGAACCGGCGGCCGGCGGTGCATGACAACCTTGGACGCTTGTCGCCAGGCGATTGTCCCGATCCCCGCCCGTCATCCTGGAAATGGCGTTCCACGATGAGCGGAATCGGGTGCAACATACTGTTATCGTTATGTTTTTTCCGCCGGCGGATTTTGCCCGCCGTTTGCGGGTTTAATATGCTTTCATCAGCCGCGCGATAACGATCTTGCCATGCGTCCGCGCCGCCCGCGGTCTCGCGCCTCGTTCCGCATCGAGCACAGATCCGCATAACATTCCACAATCCAGCCGAAGCGCTTCCAGAGGGTATTTTTATGCTCGACATCCAGATGTTTCGCGGCCACCTCGACATCGTGGCGTCCCGTCTCGCCACGCGCGGCCTGCGACTCGATAAAGCGGCGTTCCTCGCGCTCGAAGAAGAGCGCAAGTCGCTCCAGACTCGTACCCAGGAACTCCAGGCCCGGCGCAACAGCCTGTCCAGGGAGGTCGGCGCGCTCAAGCGCAGCGGCGGGGATGCCTCGGCGGCGCTGGCCGAAGTCGGCGCGCTGGGCGGCGAATTGCAGCGTTGCGAACAGGCGCTGCCGCCATTGCTCGAACGGATGGACGCCTTCCTTGCCGGCTTGCCCAATTTGCCGCAGGAAAGCGTGCCGGTGGGGCTCGACGAGCGCGGCAACGTCGAAATCCGCCGCTGGGGCGCGCCCGCCATGTTCGAGTTCGATGTGCGCGACCATGTCGACATCGGCGCGGCGCTGGGGCTGGATTTCGCCGCCGCGGCCAGACTCTCGGGGGCGCGCTTCAGTTTCATGCGCGGGCAGATTGCCCGCCTGCACCGCGCGCTTGCCCAATTCATGCTCGACACCCACACCCGCGAGCACGGCTACACCGAGTGCTATACCCCTTACATCGTCAACCGCGAGGCGCTCGAAGGCACCGGCCAGCTCCCCAAATTCAAGGAAGACATGTTCTGGGTATCGCGCGGCGGCGACGCGGAAGCGCGCGAGCAATACCTGATTTCCACTGCCGAGATTTCGCTCACCAACAGCGTGCGCGAACAAATTCTCGCCGCCGGGGCCTTGCCGCTCAAGCTCACCGCCCACAGCCCGTGTTTCCGTTCCGAAGCTGGCAGCGGCGGGCGCGACGTGCGCGGCATGATCCGGCAGCACCAGTTCGACAAGGTCGAAATGGTGCAAATCGTGCATCCGGAACAAAGCAACGCCGCCCTCGAAGAAATGACCGGTCATGCCGAAGCCATCCTGCAAAAACTCGGCCTGCCCTATCGCGTGATTGTTTTATGCACGGGCGACATGGGCTTTTCCGCCGCCAAGACCTATGACCTCGAAGTCTGGCTGCCGGCGCAGAATACCTATCGTGAAATTTCCAGTTGCTCCAACTGTGAAGCCTTCCAGGCGCGCCGCATGCAGACGCGCTTTCGCAACGCGCAGGGCAAGAACGAACTGGTACATACGCTCAACGGCTCGGGGCTGGCCGTGGGCCGCACGCTGGTCGCGGTGCTGGAAAACTTCCAGCGCGCCGACGGCTCGGTCACGGTGCCCGAAATATTGCGGCCCTACATGGGCGGCGTAGAGACATTGAGGCCGGAAGGATGAGACGCCCTCGCCGCGGCGCGCTCCCCGGAAGGCGTTCGCGCGTGGATCTGTAGCCCCTGACTGGCTGGTTCCTGCATGGACTCGACCAGCAAGGGGCGCTCGATCGGATAGGTACGGCGGAGAATATCGTAGAAGTTGCGGATATTCTCGGTCATTATCAGCGCCTCGCCGCCGCGCGCCACCCGCGATTTCAGGCGATCGGCGTACTGCCGGCGCGATAACAGCGGCAATACGGATTTCAGTTCCGCCCATGAACTGTCGTTCCTGCCCAGCATGCGGGCGAGCGCGCGCGCGTTGATGAGCGATCCCATGCCGATATTATAGGCGGCGGTCGCCATCCACATGCGGTCGGGGTCGGGAACATCACTGGACAACTCTTTTTGCAACATGGCGATGTAGCGCGCGCCGCCGAGGATGGCCTGCCTGGGATCGAGCCGGTCGTCCACGCCGAGCCGGTTGGCGGTCTCGACCGTGAGCATCATCATGCCGCGCACGCCGGTGTAGGAGGTCGCCTCCGGATTCCACTGCGATTCCTGATAGGCGAGCGCGGCCAGATAGCGCCAGTCGATCCCGGTGCGCGTCTCCGCCTCGCGGAAATATGGCAAATAGCGCGGCAGGCGCTTCTGCGCGCGCTTGAGAAATGCGGCAATGTCGTAACGGTCGAGGCGGCGGACATGGCCGAAATAACGATCCTCGACGCGGGTGAGAAAACCATTGTCGCCCGCGTCGCCGAGAAAATCATTGACCGCCCGCGCCAACCCGTCTTTGGCTTCCAGCGGTAGCGCCCAGGCCACGCTGCTTTTGAGCGGCAATTCGTAAGCGATGGCAAGCTTGGGCGAAAAGCGGCTGGCAAGCGCGTAATGCACGCGATCGACCGCCAAGAGGTCGATCTGCCCGGCCGCCAGTTGCGTGAGCAACGTTTGGTCGTCGATATCGGACGGCGGGTGGACGACCTCCATTTCCGGTACGCGCTGGCGGATTTGCGCGATCGCGCTGGCAAGCGGAGTGCCGCGCCGCACGGTGACAATCCGTCCGGCCAGGTCGCGCTCGCGCGCGATGCCGCGCCGGCTGGCGCTGCCGACCAGCACGAAATCAATTTCGCGCAGCCCCGCCGTCCATGCCACTGGCAATCGACTGTCGCGGGTCAGGCCCGCCGCCGCCAGATGGGCCTGACCATCGATGACCGCTGCGAGAGCGTGCGCCGTGTCCGGATACGGGACGAACCGCACGGGGACTCCCAGCCGGCGGCCGAACTCGACCAGTAAATCGTGCTCGAAACCCGCATAAGTGCCGTTCTCGTCTTCGCGGTACGCAAGCGCGTCGATCCGCGTCGCCACCCGCAACTCTCCCAAAGCGTGGAAATCGGCCACGCGCGCACGCCCCGGCCCGCTGGCGGCAAGGAATATCGCCGCGGACAAAAAGGCGAGGGTACTGGCGAAAACAATGTGTGCGCGGCGCAAGCGGGGCATCCGGGTCGAAAGGCTGCCCGAATTGTGCCTGTCTCTTTGTCCTGACTCATGGCGCACTGCAAAAATACCACGCATCGTTTTGAACACGCGCTCCTCATCCATACCGAACTGTTGTATCGACGGGATTGAACTTCGTGCGATTGCTCCGGAGGAACGCCGCGTCCCGGTTATCTTTTCCCGCCAGTTCTCCTATAATGCGCGACTTCGAGCGGAGAGGTGGCAGAGTGGTCGAATGTACCTGACTCGAAATCAGGCGTAGGTGCAAGCCTACCGTGGGTTCGAATCCCACCCTCTCCGCCATTTGGCGCTGTAGCGTTTCATCAGCTCGCGCTGCGACACGCCAGCCTCACGCAGCGCCCGTATCTCCGCGCGTGTCTTCGGGGTACCTGCCTGATACTGATGAGATTCGATAGGAGTCCACCGGAAGATCTCGCCATTACACGGCGGGCGAAACAATCCAACAATACCGCCAAGGTATAACGCACCGTCCCGCAGGTGCGCGATAGCGTCCAGCCCGCGTTTCGCCGTTCATTCATCTATCACAGTTGATGGCAAAGCCGTATCGAGCGCGGCAGCCTGGCGAATTCCCGGTGAAAAGGGAATTCGCCAAGGTTTTGCTATCTCGCTATTTACTACTTTGCCAGCGCCCGTTGGAAGTCCGGGTCGTCGATCAGCTTGGCGATCAGCTGCTTGTATAGCGCGCTGTATTGGTACATTGCCTTGGGGACCGCCACCCCGCCGATGAACGACGATCGCCAATTCGCGTCGATCGCAAGTTCTTTATCGTACTCCACGCGGCCGTCGCTGGTGACGATGAAGCGCGCGGCCAGGCGGGCCGTGCCGGTTCCGATCGCGGCATCGACTTTGCTGTCCGTGAGTTGGCCTTCGATGACAAAACGTGAGGACGGGTCGTACAACCCCGCGGCGGTGAGTTCGACGACAAGCGTGTCTTTCAGTAATTGCGACCAGCTTTTCTTGGCGGGTCTCAAACGGTGGCCTCGCAGACCACCGAGCTTGGTGTCCATCGCGGCGGGCTTGTCCGGAGCCAGTTGGAATGAGCCGACTTGTGCGGGAGCCACGTTTGTTGTGCGCAGCTTTTCGACCGTGGCGGGCGAGGCGGCGGTGGTGTCGACCGCGACACTGGCACAACCGGCGCTGGCAAGCGCGATGATGAGCGGGATGAATCGAAGCGCGAAACGTTTCATGGAAATGAGGGATCCTGTGAAAGCTCGTTGAGTACGCGGCTGATCAATTGCCGAAGCATCAGGAAAACAGCTTCATCGGCATTGCCGGTCTTGTGTGCACCCGGCGGCGGGCTACCGGTTCCAATGGTTGTGTGGATGACGTGCTTGCCGCTGTGTGTCAAGGGCGGCGAGCCGCCATGTTCCGGCGTATAGCGCAGTGTGCATTCATAGCCGTCAGCCACGGCCGTGCCCACGATACCGAAGGTCAGTCCGCTGGCGAAGCCTTTGCGGACGGCGTCATCGGTGAGCGGCACATTGTTGACCGTTATCGTGAGCAACGCGCTACCGGCCGCCGCCTGGTCACTCACCTTGGCGAATAAACCGCTGTCGGCGATTTGCTTGTGTACGCGGGCTTGCAGGAATTTTGTCGCCTGGGCATTCGGCGCGCCTTCCGTCTGGAATTCCCAGAGCAGTTGCACATTGGGTGCTTCCGCCGGTTTCTTGTACTGAGTGACGGGGATCTCCGGGACGTTGCCATCTACATAGACAGAGGCGCAGGCGTTGAGGAGCGGCAGCGTCGCCAGCAAAAACCAGCGCGGCACGCGCCTGAGACTGGCCAAGAACGCCATAATATGATCCATGATATTTCTCCTGCCGTTGAAACAAAATAAAATGCTGATCGACCATTATCGCGAGGGGCGAAATTCCGTGGCGATTCATACGACTCGCGGATCGTCCCGCTTCGCGGCCAATGACAGTCAATTCGACCGAGGCAGCGGGAATTATACACAGGTTGTCGACATTGCGCTGCCATCGCCGCTGATTTCCTGACGGTGGAGAATGGACAAGCATCCCGCGCCCTCCTCCCCTTTTTTTAATCAGCGGCGCTTCGCTTAACTCACGTCTAAGTCATAACTATTTGATTAATAAAGAATGTTACGCCATTCCCGCATCAGGAACGAATCAATCGCGGACTCTTTTCCGCCTGTTGGCAAGCGAGTCTCCTGCCCGTTGTCCACCTGAACCCATCGCCTTCTCGCGAGAGGGGGCAGTGTAATCCCAAAGCGATGAATTCGTCCGGCGAGCTTGTTTACTCTTGAAAATCATCCGTTGCAACAAAAAACCAGTGTACATGGATTCCCTATTGTTCGTCATTTTTGGGCCATGTTGAGGTGGCTTGCAATGCGCCTTTGCGATCAGTCTCTTCCGCCGTGCTGACCGCCATCGCATGTGGGAACCCTTGCTTATCGACCGCAATGTGGCGC
>JAIRLA010000040.1 GCA_031259795.1 Azoarcus sp. | reverse complement strand
GGGAGAGGGTTTCCTTCTATACGGAGCGAAGCGACGCTGATTTCTTTGCGGTGGGGCGTGGACAAGCGTTCCCTTCCTTCGCCCCCTTTTTAATCAGCGGCGCTGCGCGCCGGATGGTTGGAAACCCTCTCCCGCCCTTCGGGCACCCTCCCCCGCAAGCGGGGGAGGGAAGTGTCCATCGGAAGAACGCGTCATTGCGAAAACCCCTCCTCCCCTCGTCATTGCGAGGAGCGCAGCGACGTGGCAATCCAGTTCGTTCCTCGCGGAGCGTATCGACGCTGTTTTCTCTGCGGTGGAAAGTGGACAAGCGTCCCCTGCCTTTCTCCCTCTTTTTATCCAGCGGCGCTGTGCGCCGGGTGGAACGCACTGGATTGCCACGGGCCTGCGGCCCTCGCAATGACGAGGCGGGAGGAGCGCATCGACGCGGCAATCCATACGGCGGTTCAAAGCAGACCTATTGGAATGGATTCCAAGCGCCGTCATCGCGAAAGCCCTCCCGCCTTCGTCATTACGAAAGCCGCCTCACCTCGTCATTGCGAGGGCCGCGGGCCCGTGGCAATCCAGTTCCTTCCGTCCGGCGCGCAGCGCCGCTGATTTTCCCGATCCCTGAAACAAAACACCCCGCCGATGGCAGGGTGTTTTTGTTTCAGACTGTGCCGAACGGATCAGACTAGCGTGAAATCGGCTGCGTCCAGATCGACAACAGTGCCGGTGATATCGACGTCGTTTTCATAAGAAGACTCGCTCACGTCGAGAAGTCCGGCGTCGCTGTCCGCGTCATCTTCAGGCAGTAGCGCGGACTTTTCGGCGGTAGTGCCGTTGGCGTCGGTATCGTTATCGTTGTCGTTGCCGCCGGTAAACAGGTTGCCGATGCCCTTGATGAGGCCGAAGATGCCCGAGAGGATGGCGCCGGGAAGCACCGTGACGCTGACGCCGGTGTTGGGCGCGCTGACTTCGACGCCGACGCCTGCGGCCGTCACGCCGACGCCGACAGTTGTGCTAGGGGTCAGTACCCCGACTCCGACCCCGTCTGGACCTGTATTGACGTTTACCCTCGCAGAGCCCGCAATGATACCGAGATTGAAAACGGGTAAAAAACCAAGCAGACTGCCTAAAAATGTTGTTGCCATTTCTAACCTCCTGTGTTGAGACGATGCCCGAACAGACGAAACAAAAACATTCCACGCTTGGCGTCCTTTTTCAGGGCGGGGGATATGAACTTATTACGGGAAACATAAATACTTCTGCATGGAACGTGACCGATTCTACGCCACTCTCCATGCGGCGGGGAACTCTTTCACGGGAATATCTTCGGGTTCGTTTTCTTCTTTCCGGTCGTCGTGCCGTCAAGGCAAGGGCATGATTGTCTTTACGTATCGACGATTCGACATGCAATAACCGTGGTGAATCCCATGTATTCAATTTCCGGGGCAACGCCATGGAACCAGGCATTTTTTATCCGCACGCATGGACTATCCCGGAAATCGTTCATGTTGCGTATCGGCAACACTCAGACAACACTCAGCCCTTGTCCCCGGCGGATTGCGGCGCCTGGTCTTCCGCGCCGTCTTGTCCGTAATGCGACACGCCGATACGAATGCGCGCGCGGCCGTTTTCGGCTCTGTGGCGGTTGGCGTCGCGCAGGGAATAGACGCATCCGCAATATTCCTGCCGATAGAAATTCTCGCGCTTGCTGATGACGAGCATGCGCGCGGAGCCGCCGCCCTTGCGCCAGTTGTAATCCCAGTACATCAGGCCGGGGTAGCGCGCGGCGGCGCGGATACCGCACTCGTTGACCTGCCGCATGTTTTTCCAGCGCGAGACGCCCAGCGAACTGGTCATGATCCGGAATCCATGTTCATGCGCATACAACGCCGTGCGTTCGAGGCGCATGTCGAAGCACATGGTGCAGCGGATGCCGCGTTCCGGCTCGTTTTCCATGCCCCTGGCGCGGGCGAACCAGTTGTCACGATCATAGTCCGCGTCGACGAAGGGCACGCCGAATCGTTCGGCGAAACGGATATTTTCGTCCTTGCGCAGCTCGTATTCCCGGCGCGGGTGGATGTTCGGATTGTAGAAAAAGACCGTGAAATCAATGCCCGCCGCCCGCATGGCTTCCATCGCTTCGCCCGAGCATGGCGCGCAGCACGAATGCAGCAGCACTTTGCCGTGTTGCGCGGGCGGGGGGATGGGAGGGCGTTCGGAAGAAGATGTCATGAAGAGGCGTCCGTGCCGGAGCGCGCCGCCGGTTGCCGGGCCAGCGCGATGAAAGCTTTGAGATAGTCGGTGTCGAGATCGGCCGCGCGCGCGCCGAGGAAAATTTGTTTGGCGATGCCGCGCGGCCCCAGGCGCACGGGAACGATGTCGATCTTGTCCGCGTATTCCCGCACCAGCCAGAGCGGCAACGCCGTCACGCCGCGACCGCTGGCCACCATTTGCAGCAGGATGTCGGTGGTTTCGATGGTCTTGTGGCGTTTGGGCGCGATGCCGGCGGGCAGCAGGAATTGATTGTAGATATCCAGGCGCTCGGGGGCGACAGGATAAGTAATCAGCACTTCCCGCGTCAATTGTTGCGGGATGACGTGGGCGGCCTGCGCGAGCGCGTGGTCGCGGGCGACCACCAGCACCTGTTCGTAGCCGAACACCGGCTCGAATTCCAGCCCCGGCCTGAAAAGCGGATCCGGCGTGACCAGCAGGTCGATCTCGTAGCCAAGCAGGGCGCCGATGCCGCCAAACTGGAATTCCTGTTTCACATCCACATCGACGTCCGGCCAGGCCGCCAGGTAGGGCGAAACGATCTTCAGCAGCCAGCGGTAGCAGGGGTGGCACTCCATGCCGATGCGCAAGGCGCCGCGCTCGCCCTGGGCGAACTGGCGCAGCCGTTCCTCCGCCCGCGTCAGTTGCGGCAAGACCCGGTTGGCGACGGTCAGCAAATATTGTCCGGCTTGCGTCAGGCGCAGGCCACGGCCTTCGCGCAGCCAGATGTCCGTTCCCAATTGCTGTTCAAGCTTTTTCATGCTGTGGCTCAGCGCCGATTGCGTGACGCACAGGACATTGGCCGCGCCGGTCAGCGAGCCTTGTTTTTCGACTTCCCGCACGATGTTCAGATGGATGCGTTCCAGCATGGCGAGTGAAATAAATTCATTGATGGGTGAGATAAGACCATTTTACTTCATCGAACGGCGGTCATACGATCGGCGCTCGTGTATTCCTCTCTTCTGCTCTCTTCTGGAGTCATCCATGACCACCGTCCATAATCTCGGTTTCCCCCGCATCGGCGCCGGGCGCGAACTGAAATTCGCCCTGGAATCCTATTGGAAAGGAGAATCCACGCGCGATGCGCTGAAAGAGCTTGGCGCGCAATTGCGCAAGCGCCACTGGGACGAACAGGCGGGCCTCGACCTGATCCCCGTGGGAGATTTCTCGTTCTACGACCAAGTCCTCGACATGAGCTTCACGCTGGGCAACCTGCCGGAGCGCGTGCGCGGCTTCCATGGCGACGCATTGGACAACTACTTCCGCGTGGCGCGCGGGCGCTCGGCGCGGACGGCGGCGGAAGGCCACTGCGATTGCGGCGTGGCCGCCGGCGAAATGACCAAGTGGTTCGACACCAACTACCACTACATCGTCCCCGAATTCACGGCATCCACCGAATTCAGCCTCGACGCCTCCCGCCTGCTGGAGCAACTGGCCGAAGCGCGGGAGCAGGGCGTGAACGCCAAGCCGGTCATCATCGGCCCGGTGACCTATCTGGCGCTGGGCAAGGCGCGCGACGGTTCCGCCAGGCTCGCCCTGCTGCCGCGCCTGTTGCCGGTCTACGCGCAACTGCTGGAAACACTGGCCGCACAAGGCGTCGACTGGGTGCAAATCGACGAACCGCTGCTCGTCACCGAACTCGACGCGGACTGGCAGCACGCCTTCAATACCGCCTATCACCATCTGAAGAGTTGCCGCGTCAAACTGCTGCTGGCGACATATTTCGGTCAATTGCTGGAAAACCAGTACCTCGCCGCCAACCTGCCGGTGGCGGGCCTGCACATCGACGCCATCAGCGGCCGCGGCGACGTGACGCCGCTGCTCAATCTGCTGCCCTCCAACAAGATACTGTCGCTGGGCGTCATCAATGGGCGCAACATCTGGAAGACCGACCTGGCCGCGACGCTGGACTGGCTCGAACCCTTGGCGCGGCGCTTGGGCGAGCGCCTGTGGATCGCCCCTTCATGCTCGCTCTTGCATGTGCCGATGGACCTCGCCAAGGAGCACAAACTCGATGCCGAAGTCAAGCCGTGGCTGGCCTTCGCCCTCCAGAAACTCGAAGAATTGAAGCTGCTGGCCACGGCGCTGCGCGCGGGCCGCGACGCCGTCCTCGACGCGCTCGCCGCCAACCAGGCCGACATGGCCGCGCGCCGCGCCTCGCCGCGCGTGCATAACCCCGAAGTCCAGGCCGCGGCAGCCAAGATTGGCCCCCATCTGGGCCGGCGCGCCAGCCCCTATGCGGAACGCGCCCCCCGGCAGGCCGCTCTATTGAAACTGCCGCTTTATCCGACCACGACCATCGGCTCGTTTCCGCAGACCGCCGACATTCGCCGCGTCCGCGGCGAATTCAAGGCCGGGCGGCTCGACGCGGCGGGCTACGAAGAGGCCATGCGGGCGGAAATCGCCCGTTGCGTCCGCGAGCAGGAAGCCCTGGGGCTGGATGTCCTCGTACACGGCGAAGCCGAGCGCAACGACATGGTGGAATACTTCGGCGAACAACTCGAAGGCTACGTACTCAGCCAATTCGGCTGGGTGCAATCCTACGGCTCGCGCTGCGTGAAACCGCCGATTCTCTTCGGCGACATCCGCCGTCCCCGCCCGATGACAGTAGCGTGGATCGTCCATGCGCAATCCCTCACCGGCAAACCGATGAAAGGCATGCTCACCGGGCCGGTCACGATACTGAACTGGTCATTCGTGCGCGACGACCAACCGCGCGCGGCGTCGTGCCGGCAACTGGCGCTGGCGATCCGCGAGGAAGCGCTGGATCTGGAGAAAGCGGGCGTGCCGATCATCCAGATCGACGAAGCCGCGCTGCGCGAAGGTCTGCCGCTGCGCCGTTCGCAATGGCGAGAATATCTGGACTGGGCGGTCGAATCCTTCCGCATCGCCGCCAACGGCGTGCGCGACGAAACACAAATCCACACCCACATGTGCTACTCGGAATTCAACGACATCATCGCCTCGATCGCGGCGATGGACGCCGACGTCATCACCATGGAAACTTCGCGCTCGGACATGGAACTGCTCGATGTCTTCGACGATTTCAAATACCCGAACGGGATCGGCCCGGGCGTCTACGACATCCACTCGCCCAACATCCCGACGCAGGAGCACATCGTGCGCCTGATGGAAAAAGCCGCGGAACGCATTCCCGCCGAACGGCTCTGGGTCAACCCGGACTGCGGCCTGAAAACCCGCCAATGGGAAGAAGTGATCCCGGCCCTGACCAACATGGTAGCTGCGGCAAGAACATTGCGCGCCGCCGGCTGACTCATTAGGAGTCGGGGCTTAGATTCAGCGGCGCTGCGCGCCGATGGAACGAACTGGATTGCCACGTCGCTGCGCTCCTCGCAATGACGAGGTGGGGAGACTTTCGTAATGACGAGGGAAGGAGGGGTTTTCGCAATGACACGTTCTTGCGATGGACACTTCCCTCCCCCGCTTGCGGGGGAGGGTGGCCGAAGGCCGGGAGAGGGCTTCCAGCCATCCGGCGCGCAGCGCCGCTGATTAAAAAGGGGGTAGGAGGAAGGGAGCGCTTGTCCATTTTCCCCACCGCCAAGAAATCAGCGTCGCTGCGCTCTGCATGGAAGGAAACCCTCTCCCGGCCCTGCGGGCCACCCTCCCCCGCAAGCGGGGGAGGGGAGTTTCATCGCAGGAACTCGTCATTGCGAGGGCCGCAGGCCCGTGGCAATCCAGTTCGTTCCATCCGGCGCGGCGCGCCGCTGTTTTTATCGCCAGCTATTGTGGAGTGTGCATACGCCTGTGGTGGAGTATGCATACGCCTGTGCTCCTTGGGGCGGGAGCGAGACCAAGGCGCATTTTACGGAACCCCGTTTTTGCGGAGCGCCGCAATCTTGCCGGAAACCCGCTCCGCCATTAGACTTGCGTGATTCCAGTCGCAGCGCGTCGCGTTCATGCCCAATTCTTCCTCTATCCGGCCGGTCGAGTTCCACCCCACAAGCCTGGACGCGATTCTTGTTTTCCTGAACCGCGCCGACCCGGCGGGGCTTGCCGACGATATGCACAAGCTGCTCGGCGGCAGGCCCGATCACTTCAACCACGAAGCGGCGATCCTCGATTTCGCGGCGCTCGCGGAGTTGCCCGCACGCATCGACTGGAGCGGGTTGCTGTCGCTCCTGCGCCGCTATCGCCTGCAACCGGTCGGCGTGCGCAACCTTTGCGGCGAAGATCATCTTGCCGGAGCGCGCCGCGCCGGTCTCGCCGTGTTCGACCATGCCCCGGGGACGCCGGAAATACCGGCGAGCCGCCCTCCACAGCCGGAGGCCAAGGCGGCGAAGGACGCGGCGGAGCCTCCCGCCTGCGCCCCTCGCTCCCCAACCCTTTACGTCGACCGTTTCGTGCGCTCGGGACAACAAGTGTATGCGCACGGCGGCGATCTCGTTCTCCTAGCCGGCAGCAGTCCTGGTTCGGAGGTCATCGCCGATGGCAACATCCATTGCTACGGCCCGCTCGCGGGTCGCGCCCTGGCCGGAGCGCATGGCGACGCCGGGGCGCGCATCGTCGCCACCTGCTTCGGGCCGGAGCTGGTGGCGGTGGCCGGCGTCTATCGTACTTTCGAGCGGGGCGTGCCCGAGGCGATCGCCGGACGGGCCGTCATCGTGCGCCTGAAGCCGTCCACCCGCAATCAAACCATCATCATCGAACCGATCCAGATCGACTGAAGCATCACCTGCATATATTCAATCAAGGGGAAACGTGTGAGAGTCATCGTTGTTACTTCCGGTAAAGGCGGGGTCGGCAAAACCACCACCAGCGCGGCATTTTCTTCGGGGCTTGCCCTGCGCGGCTTCAAGACGGCGGTCATCGACTTCGATGTCGGCCTGCGCAACCTCGATCTCATCATGGGGTGCGAGCGCCGCGTGGTGTACGACCTCATCAACGTCATCCACGGCGAGGCCAAGCTCCATCAGGCGCTCATCAAGGACAAGCACTGCGACAACGACAACCTGCTCATCCTCCCCGCCTCGCAGACGCGCGACAAGGAAGCGCTCACCGAGGAAGGGGTCGAGACCGTGTTCAAGGAACTCGACAGCATGGGATTCGATTACGTCGTGTGCGATTCTCCCGCCGGGATCGAGCATGGCGCGGTGATGGCGCTCACCTTCGCCGACGAGGCCATCGTCACGACGAACCCGGAAGTCTCCTCGGTGCGAGACTCCGACCGCATCCTCGGCATCCTGCAATCGAAATCCCGCCGCGCCCGCGCGGGCGGCGAGCCGGTCAAGGAACACCTGCTGCTCACCCGTTACGCGCCCAAACGCGTCGAGAACGGCGAAATGCTTTCATACAAGGACGTGCAGGAATTATTGCGCATTCCTTTGCTCGGAGTCATTCCCGAATCGGAGTCCGTGCTGCATGCTTCCAACCAGGGCATTCCCGCCATTCATCTCAAGGGCTCCAACGTCGCCGATGCCTACAGCGATGTCGTCGCCCGTTTCCTTGGCGAGCAACGCCCATTGCGTTTCGTCAATTTCGAGAAACCCAGTTTCATCAAGCGCCTGTTCGGAGGCAAATGATATGTCATTTCTCGACCGTCTTTTCGGTGAAAGAAAGAAAACGGCGGCCATCGCCAAGAATCGGCTGGCGATTCTTATTGCGCATGAGCGCGGCCCGAATTCCGGGCGACCGGATTATATTCAGGCAATGAAGGATGAATTGCTTCAGGTTATCTCGAAATACGTCAAGGTCAACGACGACGACATCAAGATTCAATTCAGCAAGCAAGATACTTACGAGGTGATGGAAGTCAATATCTTCCTGCCCGATGAATCGGAACAACCTTCCGCCGCTCCGGCGCGTTCGCACGATCCCAGGCGTTCGCGCAAGAAATAAGCGGGAGGCGATGCGTCCATTCGCTCTACATGCCGCGATAATCGGGGCATGGCTCGACGAAGGCAACAACGAAGGTAATATCCCATCGCCCGAAGGGCAAGCGCGGTAACGACGCAAATAAAGACGTTGCCCGCGAGGCGTGTATTTCTCCGCGTATTGCCGAAACAAACGAAAGGTTTCCGGTAAATATTTGCCATCGCGAGGAGCGAAGTCCCATGGCAATTCATCTGTCCTCCAGATGGCTTCGCCTCGCTCGCTTGTACACCGCCTTTTTGCGGCGGAAAGTGGACAAGCGCCTCGTTTCTCCTTCTTCTTTTTTTATTCAGCATCGCTTCGCTCCGCATGAAACGCACTGGATTGCCGCTTCGCTGCGCGCCTCGCAATGACGAGGGGGAGGGGGGCTATCGTGGCGACAAGCGCCTCGCAATGACGGGTTCTTCCGATGGATTTCCCTCTCCCCCTGTACAGACTGGATGTCCGCCGCCCTGTCCGCAGAGCCGTTCGCCTGCCTTCGTGGGATAATTGCGCCTTCCGCTTCTTGCCCCGGCCTTGCCCCATGTCCGTCCCACTGCCCGATTTCTCCGCCTGCCGCCTTGCCGTCGCGGGCGATGTCATGCTCGATCGTTATTGGCATGGCGTGGCCACGCGCATTTCGCCCGAAGCGCCGGTGCCGGTGGTGAAGGTGGAAAACGATGAATTCCGGGCGGGCGGGGCGGGGAATGTGGCGCTCAACGCCGCCGCGCTGGGGGCGGCGGCGCGATTGGTGGGGCTGGTGGGGCGGGACGAGGCGGCGCGGCTTTTGTCCGGGAAGCTGGCGGCGGGCGGGGTGCACTGCGATCTGGTGGAAGCGCCGGGGCATCCGACGATCACCAAGCTGCGGGTCATCAGCCGTCACCAGCAGCTCATCCGGCTCGACTTCGAGAACGATTTCGCCGTGCTGGAGGCGGCGGGCGTGGAGAGCGCTTTCGCCACGGCGCTCGATGGCGCGGGCGCGGCGGTGCTCTCCGATTATGGCAAGGGGACGCTCGCGCAGGCCGAGGCGCTGATCGGGGCGGCGCGCGCGCGCGGTCTGCCCGTGGTGGTCGACCCCAAGGGCGCGTGCTTCGAGCGTTATCGCAATGCTTCGGTCATCACGCCGAACATGAGCGAATTCGAGGCCGTGGCCGGTCACTGCGCCGACGAGCAGGCGCTGCGCGAGCGCGGCGAGGCGCTGCGCGAGCGCTTGGGGCTGGAGGCGCTGCTCATCACGCGCTCGGAGCGCGGCATGACCTTGCTGCAAAAAGACCGGCCCGCGCTCGATCTGCCCGCGCGCGCGCGCGATGTGTTCGACGTCACCGGCGCGGGCGATACCGTGGTCGCGGTACTTGGCGCCAGTCTCGCCTGCGGACTCGATCTGCCCCACGCCACGCGGTTGGCCAACGCCGCCGCCGGCATCGTGGTCGGCAAGCTCGGCACCGCCGCCGTCAGCCGCGCCGAACTGTCCGAGGCGCTGGCGCATTCCGGATAAATACAGGAGTTTTTCATGATTATTGTCACCGGCGGCGCCGGTTTCATCGGCAGCAACATCGTGCAGGGCCTCAATGCCCGGGGCGTCCGCGACATCCTCGTGGTCGATGATCTGAGCGACGGCCACAAATGCCTGAACCTGGCCGATGCCGACATCCACGATTATCTCGACAAGGACGACTTCCTCGCCCGCGTGGAGAAGGGCGAGCGCTTCGGCGCGGTGGAAGCGGTTTTCCACGAGGGCGCCTGCTCGTCGACCACCGAGTGGGACGGGCGCTTCGTGATGAAGGTGAATTTCGAATACACCAAGGCGTTGCTGACCTGGTGCGCGGCGCACAAGACGCCGTTCATCTATGCCTCTTCGGCTTCGGTCTATGGCATGGGGCCGGTTTTCCGCGAAGCGCGCGAACACGAACAGCCGCTCAATATGTATGCCTATTCCAAGTTCCTCTTCGATTGCCACCTGCGCGCCCATCTGGACGGCATCGGCAGCCAGGTGGCGGGCCTGCGCTATTTCAATGTTTACGGCCCGCGCGAACAGCACAAGGGCGCGATGGCGAGCGTTGCTTTCCACGTCAATAACCAGTTGCACGACAGTGGCCGGCTGCGGCTTTTCGAGGGTTCCGAGGGTTACGGGCCGGGCGAGCAGCGCCGCGATTTCATCCACGTCGACGATGCCGTCGCCGTCAACCTGTGGCTGCTCGATCATCCGCAAGTCTCGGGCATTTTCAACGTGGGCGCCGGGCGGGCGCAGAGTTTCAACGACCTCGCGCGCGCCGCCATCGACTGGCACCGCAACTGGCGCGGCGACAGCGGTTTCGGCGGCATCGACTACATTCCCTTCCCCGACCATCTCAGGGGCCGCTACCAGAATTTCACCGAAGCCGATCTTTCGGCGCTGCGCGCGGCGGGCTGCGAACATGTCTTCATGGACGTCGCCACGGGCGTCGCGCGCTATTTCGACTGGCTGCACCGGCGCTGAAAACACGCGGCAATGCGCAAGATCCTGATCGTGGGGCCATCCTGGGTCGGGGACATGGTCATGGCGCAAAGCCTGTTCATGAGCCTGAAACACGCTGGCGCATGCGAGATCGACGTACTCGCTCCGGCGTGGTCGCTGCCGATCCTCGCCCGCATGCCGGAAGTGCGGCGCGGCGTGGTCATGCCGCTTGGTCACGGCCAGCTCGATCTGGGGGCGCGCTGGCGGCTCGGGCGCGAACTGGCGCGGGAGCGCTACGGCCAGGCGATCGTGCTCCCCGGTTCCTTCAAATCGGCGCTCGCGCCATTTTTCGCCCGCATCCCGCAGCGCACCGGCTTTCGCGGCGAAATGCGCTATGGCCTGCTCAACGACTTGCGCCCGCTCGACCGCGCCCGCCTGCCGATGACCGTGCAGCGCTTCGTCGCGCTCGGCCAGCCGCGCGGCGCGGCCTCCACGCCGCCCGCTTTCCGCGTACCGAGCCTGATTGCCGACGCGGCCAACCAGCGCGCGCTGCCCGAACGGTTCGGACTCGACGCCGCGCGTCCGGCCATCGCCTTCATGCCCGGCGCCGAATACGGCCCCGCCAAGCAATGGCCGCCCGCGCATTACGCCGAACTCGCCCGCCTGCTCGCCGCCCGGGGCTTCCAGATCTGGGTGCTGGGGTCGAACAAGGACAGCGAAGCCGCGCGCCCGATCGCCGCCAGCGCCCCCGATGTGCATGACCTCACCGGCCGCACCGGGCTGGGCGACGCGGTCGACCTCCTCGCGCTCGCCCGCGCCGCCGTCAGCAACGATTCCGGCCTCATGCACGTCGCCGCCGCGCTCGACGTGCCGCTGGCGGCGATCTTCGGCTCTTCCAGCCCCGAACACACGCCGCCCCTGGGCCAGCGCGCCATCATCGAATCGCTGCGCCTGCCCTGCTCCCCCTGTTTCGCGCGCCGCTGTCCGCTCGCACATACCCGCTGCCTGACCGGCATCGAACCGGCGCGCGTACTTGCCGCGCTGGAGCCATTCATCACCGGGAAAGAAAACGCGCCGCCTTGAGCATGGATCCCGGCCCGCGCGGACGCTCGCCGCGGCCGGCCCGCTTCCCCGATTTCCGCCTTGTCGCCCGCGCGATGACAATTTCATTGTCTCCGATCCTTGGCGGATTGTCGATCCGTATCGGGGTTCGCGCCGGTAAAATACCGGCACGATGAAGTTGCTTGCTTTTGAATCTTCCTGTGAGCGCGCCAGTATCGCGCTCTATATCAATGGCGGGGCGCGCTTGGTCTGGTTTGAAGGACACGCGGGCCACTCCGAACGTATCCTCGCCGTCACCGCCGCGCTGCTGGCCGAAGCCGGGTTGAGCATAGGCGCGCTCGACGCCGTGGCTTTCGGCGCGGGGCCGGGCGCTTTCACCGGCCTGCGGCTGGCGTGCGGCGTCGCACAGGGCCTGGCGCTTGGCGCGGGCCTGGGGGTGATTCCGGTATGCACACTGGCGGCGCTGGCCATGCAGTCGCCCCGCCCCTTGGCGCTGGTGGCGACCGACGCGCGCATGGGCGAGATTTACCACGGACGCTACCGGGTGGAGGGCGGCGCGGTCAGCGAGCTTGCCGCGCCCGCCTGTTGCGCCCCCGGCGCGCTGCCGCGCCCGCCGACGGGCGCATGGTTCGGCCTGGGGGCGGCGTTTGCCGCGCACGCGGCGGAACTGGCCGCCGTCGCCGCCGGACTCGCCGGTTGCGATCCGGCGGCGACGCCCTCGGCGGAAGCGGTGGCCCGCCTGGCGGCGACCATGGGGGCGGCGGCCATCGTGCCGCCCGAGCGCGCCGCGCCCCTCTACGTGCGCAACAAAGTGGCGCTGACCACCGCCGAGCGCCTGGCGCGGGGGAACAAGGCATGATGCCGGCGCACGCCCCGGGCCTGAGCTTCACCCCCATGCGCGAAGACGATCTCGACTGGGTGGCGGCGCAGGAAGCCCTCCTGCATCCCTTTCCGTGGTCGCGGAACAATTTCTTCGACTCGCTGGCGGTGGGGCATACCTGCTGGCTGATGTCCGACGGCGGCGCGCCCGTGGCCTACGCGGTGGTGCTCGCGGTGATCGACGAAAATCATCTCCTCAACATCAGCGTGGCGCGCGGCGAACAGGGGCGCGGTCTCGGGGGGCGCTTTCTCGGCCATCTACTGGATGAGGCGCGGCGCGGCGACGCCCGCCGGTTTTTCCTCGAAGTCCGCCCCTCCAACGCGCCCGCGCTGGCGCTCTACCGACGCGCCGGTTTTGTCGAAATCGGACGGCGCAAAGGCTATTATCCAGCTTCCGGCGGACGCGAGGACGCCATTGTCATGAGACTGGATCTATGACGCGGCATCGCCATCGAAATGAGAGCGCAGGTTTTTCCAAGGCATTCCCCGCCCTCCCCTGGCGAGGGGAATCCATCGGAAGGACTCGTCATTGTGAGGCGCCTGCCGTCCCCTCCCCCGCTTGCGGGGGAGGGAAGTCCATCGGAAAAACTTGTCATTGCGAAAGCCTCTCCCCCTCGTCATTGCGAGGCGCGCAGCGCCGTGGCAATCCAGTTCGTTCCGCCCGGCGCGCAGCGCCGCTGAATAAAAAAGGAGAAGAAGGAACAAAACGCCCGTCCACTCCCCGCCACAAAGAAAACAGCGTCGCTTCGCTCC
>JAIRLA010000018.1 GCA_031259795.1 Azoarcus sp. | reverse complement strand
CGCCCTGGTCGGGCTTCTCGCCCGCGGAATCCGGAATCACGATGCCGCTGGCGGTGGTGCGCTCGGCTTCCAGACGTTTGACGATCACACGATCGTGCAGGGGACGGATTTTCATTGGCTTACTCCTCTCTTTGAATGAATCGACGAAGCGGGCGACATGCCCGCCGTGTAATCGGCCAACCCCCTGGCGAAGCAGGTTGTTAGCACTCGGTATGATCGAGTGCCAGATAATAGGGACGAGGACAGCCGATTTCAAGGGCCGTGCCGAAGAAATAATCGGCGCCGCTTCCGGACGCGCGCCAATGCCCGGCTTGCGCGGGCAAATTGCACATCCACGTACACACCCACGGCTTCCATTGCGCTCCGGCGAGAGTTACATTTTGCCACCCGCATTTTCCCGCGCCATTTTCCCGCGCCCGCCGCCGATGAACCCGCTTTCCCGGCTTTTCTCTTGGTTCGCGCCCGCCCCGCCCCCCGATCCGGACACACAAGCGGGGCTGTGCCGCATCGCGGAGCTGGTAGACAAAACGCTCCCCGCCGCCGCCGATTTCAACGAAAAGCTGGCGGCCCCGGTCGCGCGCGCGCGCGCCTGCTGCGCCAGCCTGATCGATGCCCTGCCCCCGGCGGTCGATCTCGACCGCCAGAGCTTCGCCGCCGATCCGCTGATACATGCCCTTTTCGCCTCCGCCGACGACATTGGCGACACCGTGGCCGCCAGCGCGCCGGTGCGCGCCTACCTCGCCGAGCCGGAATCCCGGCGCGGCGACACCTTCTTCGCCCTGCTCGCGGCGCGGCGCGCGGACAAAAAAGCGCTCGGCGTCGCCATGCGGGGCGACATCGTCATGACCGATGTTCCGCAATCCCTGCTCCAGTTTTCCAACCAAATGCTGCTGTTGCCCGCGACCGATCCCGGCGCGGCGCGCGCTGTCCTGCTCGCGGCGGCTTTCGACAGCCTGCTGCACACCTTTGCCGAACATATCGAGCAAGCCCGGAAGGATTACGAGTCGCTCAAGACCGAACGCGAACTGGAGCGCGTCCGCCAACGCAGCCAGCCAGCGCACGGACGCCCCTTCCCTTCCCGCCGCATCGCCGAACTGGACGAACGCCTGCACCAGCAATTCGCCTCCCTGCAACCCGATACCCTCATCGACGCGCTCGCCGACTTCCTGGCGCGCCCGGAACAGGCGCTCAGTCTCGCCGCGGTAGAGCTATGGGTGACGCGCGGCGGCGTGATCCGCAGCGCTGGAGACAAGGACGCGGCGCGGATCGGCTTCATGGAACTCACCTCGCGCGACCGCCGCCGCCACGCCGTCCTCCCTGTGCGCATCCGTTGCGACGAAGCCCGCGAAGCGCTGAGGAAAGCGCGCGAGGTGCGGGAGGCGCATGAGAACATCCTGCTGCTTTGAGAAACCTCTCCATGTGCCGTTCTCCGGGAACGGACCGCCAAGAGAATTCCAGTTCCACATGACACAGCTTCACGATCAGGGCGATGACCGCGCCGCCCGGCCAGGGCTTCCGCACTCGACGCTCATGCAACACCCGCCGCCGCTCGCGCTCTACATCCATTTCCCATGGTGCATGCGCAAGTGTCCCTATTGCGATTTCAACTCGCACGCGCCGCGCGCGCCCGGCATCCCCTGTGAAGACTGGCGCGAAGCCGTTGTCGCCGATCTTGAAGCAAGCCTGCCGCACATATGGGGACGACGTGTTCACAGCATCTTCATCGGTGGAGGCACTCCGAGCCTGCTTCCGGCCCGGACCCTCGATCGCCTTCTCGCCGCCCTGCGCGCCCGGCTGCCGCTCGCGCCGGAGACCGAAATCACCCTCGAAGCCAACCCCGGCGCAGTGGAAGCCGCGCGCTTCCGCGACTACCGCGCCGCCGGCGTCACTCGCCTGTCGCTCGGCATCCAGAGCTTCGACGACGAGTTGCTCGCCCGCATCGGACGCATCCATGACGGCGCCGAAGCGCGCCGCGCCGTTGAAACCGCCCTCGCGCACTTCGAACGGACAAACCTCGACCTGATGTACGCGCTTCCCGGCCAGACGCCGGCAAACGCGCTTGCCGACCTGGAAACGGCGCTTGCCTTCGGGAGCGGCCACCTTTCCTGCTACCACCTCACCATCGAACCCAACACGCCCTTCGCCCGCCATTCCCCCCCCCTGCCCGGCGACGACTCCGCCGCCGACATGCAGGAAACCATCGAAGCCCGGCTGGCCGCCGCCGGTTTCGAGCACTACGAAATCTCCGCTTTCGCCCGCGCCGGCCAGCAATGCCGCCACAATCTCAACTACTGGACATTCGGCGACTACCTTGGCCTCGGCCCCGGCGCGCATGGCAAACTCTCGACCCCCGATGGCATCGTGCGCGAAATGCGCCACAAGCACCCCGCCCGCTATCTCGCGCGCGCCCCGCGCGGCGATTTCATCCAGGAGCGCCACATGGTCGCGGCGGCTGGACTGCCATTCGAATTCATGATGAACGCACTGCGCCTCCCCGGCGGCGTCCCCGCACCGCTTTTCGCCGAACGCACCGGCCTGCCCCTGGCCAGCATCGCCGCCGAACTCGCCACGGCCCGCCAGCGCGGCCTGCTCGACGCCGCGCCCGGCCACCTGCGGCCAACAGCGCGGGGAGTACGTTTTCTCAACGATTTACTACAGATTTTCTTGCCGGAATGATCCCGGCCGCGCTCCCGCGCGAACGAGATGGCGCGCACAGAAGCTTTCGGCGAATGGTTTGAAAGCATTGCGAAATTGGACAGGAGCCGGTCAGCATCTAGACAAGGGGCTGTACAGGCGGGCGAGAGGGCTGGGGAGAAGGCTTCTTTCCATACGGCGCGCATCGACGCTGAATTAAAAAAGAGAGCGGGAAAACGCCTGCCCGCGTCCTCGCCGTAAAAGAACCAGCGGCGCTACGCGCCGGATGGAATGAACTGGATTGCCACGTCGCTTCGCTCCTCGCAATGACGAGTTCTGCCGATGGATTCCTCTCTCCCGTAAGCATAGGTATCTACATGTCTGGTTCTGTGCGCCCACGATTGGTCGCGGTTGAACTATGGGAACCACACAGGGAAGCCGGATCGCCTGCAAATGACGCATCAGCACGATGTGGGCTACGAATTGCAAAGCAGCCTGCTGCT
>JAIRLA010000267.1 GCA_031259795.1 Azoarcus sp. | reverse complement strand
AAGGAGCCGTCATGTCACCTCAACATGACCCAAAAAACGACAAACAATAGGGAATCCGTGGACACCGGTTTTTGTTGCAACGGATGATTTTCAAGAGCAAACGAGCTCGCCGGACGAGTTCATCGCTTTGGGATTACACTGTTCCCCTCTCGCGGGAAGGCGATGGATTCAGGTGGACAACGGGCAGGAGATCCGCTTGCCAAGGAGCAGGAAACAGTCCACGATTGAGTCCGTTCCCGATGCGGGAATGGCGTAACTCTCTTTTTTTAATCAAAGAGTTATGGCTTGGATGAGCGTTCGACGCGGCAATCCAGTTCGTTCCATGCGGAGCGTATCGACGCTGATTTCTTTGCGGCGGGGAGTCCCGTTCCTTCCTCCCCTTCTTTATCCAGCGGCGCTGCGCTCCACATGGAAGGACGCCCTCCCCCGCCCCTGACGGGCCGCCCGCCTGTACAGGTACAGGCGATACGCAGGGAATATATTGGTTGAAAAACCCGGCGCAACGGGGGATGGTCTCTTCGGCGAGGCAAACGCGTCGCTTTCCATCCGTGGGGACTGGAACCGCCCTTTCCGCGAAAACTGCATTTATACTGTGCGCGGCATCGGCTGCGCGGCGCCGCCGGGACATTGGATGGTCATGGGCGGCAATCGTGACGATAGCGTCGGCAGCCGGATGTGAGGCTCGTACCGGACGGGAACATTGCCGGACAGGCTTTTTTTATCTGGTTCAATTCCAGCGGCCCGAAACGTGTCGGGCGCTTTTTTTGATTATGGAGAAAAACCGATGATGAAATTTCGTCAACGCGGGGTAAGCCTGATCGGCGCGATACTCGTCGTAATTTTAATTGCCATCGCCTTTTTCATCGGCATCCAGTCGTTTTCGGCTTACAGCGAGTATGCGTCGGTGAAACGCGCTGTACAGCAAGCGGCCCTGGGCGGCGGGAACGCGACGGAAGCAAGCCTGCGCAACAAGTTCCAGACCCAGGCCGATGTTGACAATATTACGTCCATCAATGCGAATGATCTGCAAATCCGCAGGGAAGGCGGCCGCTTTGTGATCGAAGTTCAATATACGAACAAAGTGCCGCTCGTGTCCAACGTCAGTCTGGCGTTCGACTTCAATGTATCGAGTAAAGACCCATGATGGAGTCCCTGGACGATGACGGAGGCTCTTGACCGTTTGCAGCGGCGCCTCGGCCATGTCTTCGCCGATCCGGCGTTGCTGGCGCAGGCGCTGACCCATCGCAGTCACGGCCAGTCCAATAACGAGCGGCTTGAATTCCTGGGCGACAGCGTGCTCGATTGCGCGATGTCGATCATGCTTTTTGGCCGGTTCGCCAGCATGCGCGAAGGTGATCTGTCGCGGGTGAGGGCCTTGCTGGTGTGCCAGGACGCACTGGCCGGCGTGGCCGCCGATCTCGATCTCGGCCCCTGTCTGCGCATGGGGGAAGGAGAGTTGCGCAGCGGCGGCTTTCGCCGCCCTTCCATCCTCGCCGACGCGGTGGAGGCCATCATCGCGGCGGTCTACCTCGATGCCGGGTTTGCCGCGGCGCACGCATTGGTGGAGCGCCTGTACGAATCCCGGCTGGCGCAGGTCAATCCCGCCGCGCCGGGCAAGGACCCCAAGACCGCGCTCCAGGAATGGTTGCAGGGGCACAGGGTGGCGTTGCCCGTCTATACCATGGTGCGGGTGCGGGGCGAGGCGCATGCCCAGGAGTTCGAGGTCGCCTGCGAAGTGCCGAAGTTTGCCGTGCGCACCGTTGGCCGGGGAAGCAGCCGGCGCGCCGCCGAGCAACAATCGGCGGAACTGGCGCTTGCCCGCCTGAAAGAGGGATAGCATGGCCGCCTCCGAAGCCGGCGCGCCCGCCCGCCCTTCCCTTTCCGCCGCCACCGCTTCCAGGGTCGGTTTCGTCGCTATCGCGGGGCGGCCCAATGTGGGCAAATCGACGCTCCTCAACCGCTTGATCGGGCAAAAGATCAGCATCGTGTCAAACAAGGCGCAGACCACCCGCCATCAGATAACGGGGATTCTGAACGCCGCCGATGCCCAGTTCGTGTTCGTCGACACCCCCGGGTTCCAGACGCGGCATGGCAATGCCCTCAACCGCGCGATGAATCGCACCGTCACCCGGACGCTGGCCGGCGTCGATCTGGTGTTTTTCGTCGTCGAGGCTGGCCGCCTGGGCGGCGAAGACCGCGAGGCGCTCGCCGCGATTCCGGCGGAGGCCAAGGTGGTGCTGGTCATCAACAAGATCGACCGGCTCGCCGACAAACACCAATTGTTGCCGTTCATCGATCAGGTGCGGGGTTTGCGCGAGTTTGCCGAAATCGTGCCGCTGTCGGCGGCGCGCGGACATAACTGCGATGCGCTGGTCACGGCCGCCGCCGCCCTGCTTCCCCATGGCGCGCCGCTGTATGGCGAAGACGAAATCACCGACCGCAGTGAACGTTTCCTCGCCGCCGAATTCCTGCGCGAGAAGCTCTTTCGTCTGCTCGGCGACGAACTGCCCTATGGCCTCGCGGTCGAGATCGAGAAATTCGAGAGCGACGGCGGGTTGCGCCGCATTCATGCCGCCGTGATCGTCGGCAAACCCGCGCACAAGGGCATCGTCATCGGCAAGGGCGGCGAAAAGCTGAAGCGGGCGGCGAGCGAAGCCCGGGCCGATCTGGAAAGATTGTTCGACGGCAAGGTTTTCCTCGAAGTCTGGGTCAAGGTTCGCCGCAGCTGGGCCGACGACGAACGCGCGCTCAAAAGCCTGGGGTATGAGTGAGCCCGAGGCAGCGCGTCGCGGAGCAGCCGGCCTGGATACTGCATGCCACGCCGTGGCGCGAGACGAGCCTGATTGTCGAGATCTTCGCGCGCGACCATGGCCGCGTCGCCTTGTCGGCCAAAGGCGCGCGCCGGCCCATGTCGGCCCTGCGCGGCGTGCTGATGGCGTTCCAGCCGCTCGTGCTCGATTGGTCGGGCGGGGGCGAAGTCAAGACCCTGGTGCGCGGCGAATGGCGCGGCGGGCAGGCTTTGCTGGGCGGGCAGGCGCTCCTGTGCGCCTATTACGTCAACGAACTCCTGCTCAAACTGACCGCGCGCGAAGATCCGCATCCGGCGCTCTTCGCCGCTTATGAGACGGCCATGACCGCGCTGGGGCGGGGAGAAAGCCTGCCGCCGCTCTTGCGGCGCTTCGAGCTGGCCTTGCTGCGCGAACTGGGGTATGGCGCGATGCTCGACAGCGATGGCGATGGCCGTCCGATCCAGCCCGGCCAACCCTATTTATATATAATCGAACGCGGTCCGCGCCCCTGTGCGGCGCATGCCGGGCGGGCGGAAAAAGGCGGCGTGACCGTCGCCGGCCAGACCTTGGTCGACCTCGCGGCGGGGGATTTCAGCCGCGCCGCGACCCTGTACGATGCCAGGCGCCTGCTGGGCGCGCTCATCAACCACCATCTCGGCGGGCGGCCCTTGCAATCCCGCCGGGTGTTCAAGGAGTTGCAGGAACTGTGATCGAACTCGGCGTCAATATCGACCATGTCGCCACGCTGCGCCAGGCGCGGCGCACTTGGGAACCCGATCCGGCATGGGCCGCGGTCGAAGCCCAACTGGGCGGCGCGGACGGCATCACCGTCCATCTGCGCGAAGACCGCCGCCACATCAATGACGAAGATGTGCGGCGCTTGCGCGAACTCACCCAGATCAAGCTCAACCTCGAAATGGCGGCAACCGATGAAATGGTCGCCATCGCTTGCCGGATCAAGCCGGAGATGGCGATGCTGGTGCCCGAGGGGCGGCAGGAAATCACCACCGAGGGCGGACTCGACGTCGCCGCCCAAGAAACGGAACTGCGCGCGCGCATTGCCCGGCTGGACAGCGCCGGTATCGCCGCCAGCGTGTTCATCGACGCCGATCCGGCGCAGATCGACGCGGCGGCGCGGATCGGCGCGCGCGTCTGCGAAATCCACACCGGCCCCTACGCGCATGCCTTTCATGCCGCCGGGCGGGACATCGCCAGCCCCGCCGTGCGCGCCGAACTGGACAAAGTGCGCGCCGCGGGCGAGGCGGTGCGCGCCGCGGGGATGCGCTTCAATGCCGGACACGCGCTCAACTATTACAACGTCCAGCCGATCGCCGCCCTCGCGGGGGTGCGCGAACTGCACATCGGCCACGCCATCGTCAGCCGCGCCGTGTTCATCGGCCTGCGCGCGGCGGTGGCCGAAATGAAACGCCTGCTGCGCGAGGCGGCGGCAAGCGCGTCATGATCCACGGCATCGGCACGGACATCGTCCAGATCGAACGCATGCGCGCGGCGCTTGGCCGCCATGGCGAAGCGTTCGCCATCCGTATCCTGGCGCCGTCCGAACAGGGCGACTGGCGGACGGCGCGCGATCCGGCCCGCTTTCTTGCCAAGCGCTTCGCCGCCAAAGAGGCGTTCGGCAAGGCGCTCGGCACCGGGATCGCGCCGCCCGCGACCCTGCACGCGCTGGCGGTGATGCACGACGCGCACGGCAAGCCTTTCCTCGACTACGACGAACGTCTTGCCTTCCATATGGAGGAACAAGGTTTGCTGGCCCATCTCAGCCTCAGCGACGAACGCGATTATGTCGTGGCCGTCGCGGTGATCGAATGCCGATGAACATGGATGCGAATATGAATGCGAATGTGGACTCCGTTGCCGTTGGTCTGCCGCGCGGCGCCTTGATGATCGATGTCGCCGGTCTCGAACTCGATGACGGAGAGCGCGAACGCCTGCGCGATCCGAGGGTCGGCGGCGTCATTCTTTTCGCGCGCAATTACGCCGATTCCGAACAACTGTGCGCGCTCACCGCCGAAATCCATGCCCTGCGCTCGCCGCCGCTCGTGATCGCGGTCGATCATGAAGGCGGGCGGGTACAGCGCTTCCGCAGCGACGGCTTCACTCGCCTGCCCGCCATGCGCGCGCTGGGCGCCCTGTGGGAGCGCGACCATGTCGCGGCGATGGCTGCGGCCCATGCCGCCGGGTACACGCTCGCCGCCGAACTGGCCGCGCACGGCGTCGACCTGAGCTTCACCCCGGTGCTCGACCTCGATCATGGCCGCAGCCGCGCCATTGGCAGCCGCGCCTTTCACCGCGATGCGACCGTGGTCGCCGCGCTGGCGCAGGCGCTGGCGGCGGGCATGGCCGAAGCGGGAATTGGCGCGGTCGGCAAGCATTTTCCGGGGCACGGCCATGTCGAAGCCGATTCGCACCACGACGTGCCGGTCGACGAACGCGCCTTCGATACGATCTGGAAAGATGATCTCGCGCCGTATCGCCACCGCCTGCTGCGCCAGCTTGCCGGAGTCATGCCCGCGCACGTCGTCTATGCGCATGCCGAACCGGGAACGCCGGGGCCGGCCGGGTTCTCGCGTTTCTGGCTGCGCGAGATCCTGCGCGAGCGGCTGGGCTTCGAAGGCGTCATCTTCAGCGACGACCTCAACATGGCGGGCGCCTGCGTGGCGGGCGACATCGTAGCCAGAGTGACGGCGGCGGCCAACGCGGGCTGCGACATGCTGCTGGTGTGCAACCGCCCCGATCTCGTCGCCGAACTGCTCGCGCGCGGCATCCCCGAAACCAGCGCCGCCAGCCGCGCCCGCATCGCGGCGCTGGAAGCGCCCCCGCCGCGCCCGTGGCGCGCCGACCCGTTCGCGCTCGCACTGCACGAGCCTTATTTGAAAGCGCGCGAGCACATGTTGGCATTGGCGGCCATGGATGACGGGGACAATTCGGCCTTGGCGGCGGCCTCGGCCGGCGCGGAGCCTCCCGGAGGCGCGCCGCCGCGCGCCTGAGGCGCGACTTTACCGGAAGTGAAATATGCGTCGACGTGCGTTGCTTGTCCTGTGCGCCCTGTTGGGAGGACTGTTCATGCCGGTCTGCCGCGCCCGGGCCGATGACGAGCGCGAAACGCGGCAGGCGGCGCACAAAGAAGGCATCCTGCGGCTGGGCATCGTACCGTTCAATTCCATATCAGCATTGCTGCGCATTCATCGCCCCCTGCGCGATTATCTGGCGCGCGTCCTGAAGCGGGATGTCAGGATCTATTCCTCGCGCGATCACGAGCAATTCCTGAACAACGCGCTCGACGGCTATTTCGACGTGCTCATCACCACCGCGCATTTCCTGCCGATGCTGGTCGACGACGGCTTCGCGCCGCTGCTGCGCTACCGCGGTCCGCTCGAACTGACGCTCGTCACGCGCAAGGACAACCGCATCGAAAGCGCCGAAGACCTGCGCGGCCAGCACATCGCCCTGCCCGACCGGCTTTCGCTCTATCACATCGTCGGCATGCAATGGCTGGATAGCCTCCATTTGCAGGCGGGCAAAGACTACTTCCCGGAAGAATACCCCTCGCACGTAGCCGCCATACTCGCCGTGAAGGCGGGGCGGGCCGACATCGCCGTGACCGCCAACACGGTCTGGGCGCAAATGGGCGAAGATGTGCGCAGCCACCTGCGGCCGCTCGACACGACGAATCATTCCATCCTGCCCGCGATGATGACCCTGGCGCGCGGCGATCTTGGCGAAACCGAAATTGCCCGCATTCGCGCCGCGCTCGACGCCTTTCCGGAAAGTCCGGAAGGAAAACAGTTTTTTACCGCCACCGGATACGGCGGCTACGTCGAGGTCACGGCGGACGACGTGGCGGCGGGACGCCTTTACGAACCGCTGGTGCGCCGGTGGTGGCGCCGCGCCCCCGCCGCGGGCCGATGAGCGATAGCGCCCCGCGCGACGGCGCGTTCGACGTGCGCGCCTTCTTGCGCTCCGTACCGGAAGAGCCGGGGATCTATCGCATGATCGGCGGCGACGAGCGCGTACTCTATGTAGGCAAGGCCAAAAATCTCAAGCGCCGGGTCTCGAGCTACTTCCAGAAAAAACTGCCGAGTCCGCGCATCGCCATGATGGTGTCGCAAATCGTGCGCGTAGACATCACCCCGACGCGCTCCGAAGCCGAAGCGCTCCTCCTCGAAAACAACCTCATCAAAAGCCTGTCGCCGCGCTACAACATCCTCTTCCGCGACGACAAAAGCTATCCCTACATCGAACTCTCCGCCGACGCATTCCCCCGGCTGGCCTACCACCGCGGCGCCTTCGCCAAAGGCGCGCGCTATTTCGGGCCATTCCCCAACGCCTACGCCGTGCGCGAAAGCATTCACCTGCTGCAAAAAACCTTTCGCCTGCGCACCTGCGAAAACAGCGTCTTCCAGAACCGCTCGCGCCCTTGCCTGCTGGCCCAGATCGCGCGTTGCAGCGCGCCCTGCGTAGAAAGAATCGCCCGCGACGCCTATGTCGCCGACGTGCGGCTGGCGAGCCGCTTTCTCGATGGACAAGCCAGCGAAGTGATCGACGATCTCAGCGCGCGCATGCAGGACGCCGCCGGGCGGCTGGCCTTCGAGGAAGCCACGCTGTGCCGCGACCGGGTCAGAGTCTTGCAGGCCGTACTGCATCGCCAGTTCATCGACAACCGCAAGGACGAAGACGTCGACATCATTGCCGCGGCGGCGCTCGACGGAACCGTGTGCGTGAACATCGCCATGGTGCGCGGCGGCCGCCACCTCGGCGACAGACCGCAGTTCCCGAGCGGCGCGGCGGCGATCGACGCGGGCGACGGCCTGCTGGCCTTCGTAGAACAGCATTACGCCGTCCATCCACTACCGCGGCGGATACTGGTCGACATACCGCCCGAACTGGTGCGCGAAGCGCTGGCGGAAATTTCCGGGCAACCACCCGCGGTAGCGCGTCCCCGCCATGCCGCCGAAAAAGCATGGATGGAAATGGCGGCCAAAAACGCCCGCCTGGCGGCCGAAGCCCGCCAGCTCGACGCGGGCCGCATCGGCGAACGGCTGCAAGCCCTGCGCGCGGCCCTCGACCTGCCCGAAACCCCCGCGCGCATCGAATGTTTCGACATCAGCCATACCCTGGGCGAAGCGACAGTCGCCTCCTGCGTAGTGTGTGTCGATGGCGCGATGAAACACAGCGAATACCGGCGCTACAACATCGAAGGCATCACGCCGGGAGACGACTTCGCCGCCATGCGGCAAGCGCTCGAACGGCGCTATGGCCGGGTCGCCGCCGGAGAAGGCGTCTGCCCCGACCTCATCCTGATCGACGGCGGGCGCGGACAAGTCGGCGCGGCCGCCGCCATCCTTGCCGAAATCGGCCTGGAAGCAGTCAACATGGTCGGCGTCGCCAAAGGAGAAGGACGCAAAGCGGGACTGGAAACGCTGGTCTTTCCCGATGGGCGCGAAAGCATGGCGCCTGGCGGACACGCGCCCGCGCTCCATCTGGTAATCGAAATCCGCGACGAAGCGCACCGCTTCGCCATCACCGGCCACCGCGCCCGGCGCGGCAAAGCGCGGATCGGCTCGAAACTGGAAGACATCCCCGGCATCGGCCCGGCGCGGCGGCGCGCGCTACTCGCCGCCTTCGGCGGCCTCGATGGCGTGCGCGCCGCCGCCATCGAAGATCTGTGCCGCGTAAACGGAATTAGCCGCAAGTTTGCCGAGCAGATATACTCAGCCTTGCATTGAAATATAACAAAGGGCGAGCTGTCGCGCCGCGTATGAGAATCAACATTCCCAATATGCTGACTTGGGCACGGATTGCCCTGATTCCGGTCGTCATCGGCATCTTCTATCTGCCCGATGCATGGGTGGGCATGGAGCGGAAAAACCTGATTGCCACCGCGGTTTTCATCGTCGCCGCAATGACCGATTGGTTCGACGGCTATCTCGCCCGCGCCCTGCGGCAAACCTCGGCTTTCGGCGCCTTTCTCGATCCGGTGGCCGATAAACTGATGGTGGCGGCGGCGCTGATCATACTGGTTCAACTCGAACGCGCCGACGCTTTTATTGCCGTCATTATCATTGGCCGGGAAATCACCATTTCGGCATTACGCGAATGGATGGCGCGGATAGGCGAATCGGCGAGCGTGGCCGTAGCCTATATCGGCAAACTCAAGACCGCGGCGCAAATGATCGCCATTCCGATGCTGCTCTACAACGGCGCATTTTGCGGCATCAATACCCATTCCGCAGGCAACCTCCTCATCTATATCGCCGCCGCGCTCACCCTCTGGTCGATGGGATACTACCTCCGCCACGCCCTGCCCCGGCTGACGCGGCGCGCGGATTGATCAGCGGCGCTTCGCGCCGGATGAAACAGCGCCCTCTCCCGCCCTTCGGGCGCCCTCCCCCGCCGAGCGGTGTACAGACCGGGGGAGGGAAGTGTCCATCGAGAGAATGCGCCATTGCGAAAGCCGCCCCCCCCTCGTCATTGCGAGGAGCGCAGCGACGTGGCAATCCAGTGCGTTCTATCCGGCGCGCAGCGCCGCTGTTTTTTCTGCGGCGGAAAGTGGGCAG
>JAIRLA010000215.1 GCA_031259795.1 Azoarcus sp. | reverse complement strand
GCCTGCACTATGACCGTGCCGAAGCCATGGCGGAAATCGCTGGCTATCAAGGCCCCTTCGTCTGTTTCGACGCGGATGAATACGGCGCGATCCTGAAAGCCGCCCTGCGGCTGGTACAGGAATGGCGCGGGAAGTGAGGAATGAATAGAAGAATCCCCGCCTGGAGCAATGAATCGGGCGCCCCTTCGGGGGCGCCTGTTTTTTTTGGGGCGCCCGCCCGATTGCCGAATGGCGAATGATGGCGCGCCGGACGGAACGCTTCTTATGACAAAACCATGTCTTCGCGCTGCTTTCGCAAGGATTCTCTTGGCATGAAGCGAGGGCTGGAACGCTTGCCGCAGCGTATTCCGGACGCACTGCTCAAGAAAAGTCAAGCAAAATTTCTATCGTTGTATTTTTGCAAATTTCGCGGATGTGTATTGCTCTGTGTGGTCTTTCGCGGACAAACTATGTTGCGTCGGCGGGGAACCGGGATACCCGCCGCACCTACCTCTATCCCCCTCTATCCCGACATTTCAATTTCATGAAGAACGAAGCATGTACCGCGCCCTGACCGCACATACTCCCCTCGGAGCGGAGGCACTCGGCGACGTGGCCGTGGTTGAACCCGAAACACAGGACGGCATCCGGCGCTGCTTCTCGGGGCGGATCGTCGAGGCGCGGATGCGGACGCGATGAACCAAGCCGCCGCCCAGCCCAGACCGATTCTCACGCTTGTGCCGACGACGACGCCCGCGCCGCTGGACGCCTTGCCCGTCGGCACGCGCTTGCAGACATTCGAGATCCTGGACATAGCGGGCGAAGGCGGTTTCTCCATCGTCTATCGAGCGCACGACGGAGAACTCGACCGCGAGGTGGCGATCAAGGAATACCTGCCCGCCGTGCACGCTGTCCGCATCAACGGCCAGGTGCGGGCGCGCTCGGCCGCCAAGCGCGGCGTGTTCGAGAGCGGCATGCGCCATTTCGTCACCGAGGCGCACACCCTGGCGCAATTGCGGCACCCGGCGCTCTCCGAGGTGCTGCGGTTTTTTCAGGCCAACGGCACCGCGTACATGGTCATGCCTCATTATCATGGACGCACGCTGCGCGAGATGGCTCGGGACGGCTATCGCATCCAGAGCGCCGAGGAGCTGCTCGACATCGCCCTGCCGCTTCTGGAGGGGTTGGCGCAGTTGCACGCGATTCCGTGCTATCACCTCGACATTTCCTCCGACAACATTCTGATCCAGAAAGACGGCGCGCCCGTCCTGCTTGATTTTGGCGCGGCGCGGCGCGCACAGGTCGACCGCGGCGATCCGGCCACGATCATCCTCAAGCCAGGCTTCGCGCCGATCGAGCAGTACAGTCATGACGAAGAAAGCGGGCTGAGCACGGGGCCATGGTCGGACATTTACGCGCTCTCGGCGGTGATGTATCTGCTCATCAGCGGCAATATGCCAATGATTTCGGTAGCGCGCACCCTGCACGATGGCCTGAAACCCCTGTCGCGTTTCGCCGTGCCCGGCCTGCCCGCCGAAATACTGAAAGTCATCGAAGCGGGCCTGGCGGTACAGCCGCATGAGCGCCCGGTCAGCGCCAAGGCGTTTTCGGAAGCGCTGAAAAAAGCCGCGAAGCCGGACAGGACATATCCGTTCGATCGCGGGCACAAGAATCCCCCGGTCGATCCCCGCGAGGCGGATGAGGCGGATACCGAAAACAAGAAAGCGCCGGAAAGGGATCGGAATGCCCGCCGGGTAGTTGCGCTGGCGGCCGGGCTGTCTTTCCTGGTCATCCTGGCCGTCCTGTTTGCCATCGTCCTGGGCGGCGGCGGGAAGGTGGATGGGGGAAGCGGGGACGAAGATAAAGGAAAGGCGGGTGATCCGGTCGACGTTGCCGGAACGGACGAATCCACGTCGCGTCCTCCCGGAGGGAACGAAGCGCCCACGGAGGATGTGCCCGCGGACGATGGCTTTGCGGTCAATCCGCAAACCACGCCGCAGCCTCCCGTAGATCCCCCTCCTTCCACTGTCCAGACCGGATGGCTGGAAGTGCGCGTCAAGCCTTGGGGTCACGTCTATCTGGATGGCAAGCACATCGGCGCCTCCCCGCCCGCCGTGACGGTGGAAGCGCCGGCGGGCATCCATCTGATTGAAGTGCGCAACGAAAGCCACCCGCCCTACCGGCAGGGAATCGACCTCAAGAAAGGACGACGGGCGCGCATCGCCCATGATTTTACGGCGCCCGCGCAGCCCGAACCGCAAGTGGCATTGCCATGACAAACCCAGGAATCACAAGGAGAAAAGCACATGAAAACCGGCCTCACGCAGGAAACGGAGCACGGACGCGCGGACTGGAGAAGGCTGCGCCGTCTGGCGGCGCTGTCGTGCCTGGCGGCGGCAATGACGGGCTGCACGACGGTCTCGAACCTGTGGGCGAGGCTCACCACCGATTGCGCCGACTGCGCCGCCGCGCCTGAAGCGGGGGCGCAGTGCACGGAGCAGATCGCGGCCCAGGCGCGGGAGGCCCGGACGCAGGCCGCCGCGACGCTCTACGAAGTGGGTTTTGCGCTGAACCGGCAAGGCGAGGCGGGCGCGGCCATCGCCACCTATGGCGAGCTCGACCGGCGTTTCGGCGAGGACGACTCGCCCGCCATCCGGGAGCAGGTGGCCCGCGCGCTATTGCATCGCAGCGTCCTGCTCGGCAAGGAAGGCAAGACCAGCGCCGCTGTGGCCGTGCAGGACGACATCGTCGGCCGCTTCGGCGACGATGAGGCCCCCGCCGTGCGGCTCATCGTCGCCATGACGCTGGCGAGCAAGGGCGCGCTCCAGGGCAGGAAAAACCTCCAGGCCGAACTGGCCGCCTGCGAGGAAATCGAGCGCCGCTTCGGCGAAGACGACGCCCCCGCCATGCGGGAATTGCGGGCGAGAGTGCTCGTGCGCAAGGCGGAGCGCCTGCGGCGCGGCAGCGCGGCCAAGGCGATCGCCGCCTACGAAGAGGTCATCGAGCGCTTCGGCGAGGATGATCTGCCCGCCCTCCGCACACAGGTGGCGCGCGCGCTCTTCGGCAAGGCCGACGCCATGAGAAAACGGGAGGACGCCCCGGCGCGCGCCGCCGCGCTCGAACAGATCGTCGCGCGCTACGGGCAGGATGCCGAGCCCGCCACGCGCGCCGTGGTCAAGCAAGCCGCCCGCGCGCGCGCCGCCCTGGGCAAGGTCAAGGCGCGTCCTTCCGGCAAGAAACCGCCCCCTCCCGCCGCGAGCCGCAAGGTCGCGCACACGCACACAAACATGAACACGATTTCGAGCCGCGCTCGTCTGGCGATGGCCTGACGGTGTCCCGACGAGCGCTTTTTTTTCCACGTTTCATTTCACAAGGGTCAGAACCATCATGGCTTCATTGCAGGACTTCTTCATCAAAATCGAAGGCATCACCGGCGAATCCAAGGATGCCAAGCACAAGAACTGGATCGACGTATTGAGCTTCAGCTACGGCGTCTCGCAATCCTCGTCGATGTTTACCGGCGGCGGCGGCGGCGTGGGCAAGGCCAGCTTCGACAGCCTCTCTTTCACGCACTACGTCGACCGGGCCACCCCGAATCTTTTTCAATACTGCGCCGCGGGCAAGCACGTGCCGACGGTGGAACTCTCCGTCTGCAAGGCCGGCGACGGCTCGCAGGAATACATGCGCATCACGCTCACCGACTGCCTAATCACCTCGGCGGGGCCGACCGGATCGACCGACGACGCGCGGGTGCGGGAGACGGTCGGCATCTCCTATTCCAAGGCCAGGGTCGAAGTCAAGGAGCAAAACGCCGACGGCTCCGTGGCCGCGGCGGTCACCGGCACCTGGGACGTCAAGCA
>JAIRLA010000193.1 GCA_031259795.1 Azoarcus sp. | reverse complement strand
GCGCCCGCGTGACTTGGCGCATCCGCGATTGTCCAGTTTGGGAACCACCGCGATGCCGTGTCGAGCGGTCGCTTGTTTCACATGTGGTGCTATAGTGCCAAGACATCTTATTTCCGACGGGATAATACGCCATGAATCTTCATCGCTTGCTCGCAATCTGTGTCGCAACATTCGCCATTTCCGCATCCCCGCCTGTTTTTGCCGAGGCCAAAGCGCCAGCGCCCGCATCCTCCGCCCAACAGGCCGCGCCACAAGTGTCCAAGGAGAAAAAGCCCGCCGATGTCCGTTACGTCGTCATGCTCGGCAGTCACGATTTCGACGGCTTGGACGTGGCGGAGAAAACGATTCTTGACAACTATCGCCATGGCCGCATCGATACCGACGAGTTCAGCAAGCAAATCACCGGTCTTGTCTCGCCTCCTTCCTCCAGCTATTTGCCGGACGCAAGAAAATGGGTAGAAGCGCGGCCGCGGTCTTACGCCGCGCGTCTTGGCCTTGGCATTCTCTACCTCCGTGCCGCTTGGGAAGCCCGTGGCACCAAGTGGGCTCGTGAAACTGCCAGGGAGCAGTTCGAACAAATGGGCGTGATGGGGCAACAAGCCCTCGACAGCCTGCGCGCCTCTCTCCCGCTTTTCGAGAAACCTTATCCCAGTTATACCGCAATGATTGAAGTGGCCACACTGCTTTCGCAACGCGAAGAGCAGAGGGGCGCGCTCAACGAAGCCGTCAAGATCGACCCCAGCGCGACAAGCGCTTACGTCGAATATATTCGTTTGAATACGCCTCGCTGGGGCGGCTCATACAAGGCGCTGGAATCCCTGTTTGCTGAAATAAAGCGGGGGCCGATGCCGGCCCTGAATCAGGCTTATCTCGATGCCATTTTGCTTTCGTGGAAAGCCAACGATGAGAGATCGCTCAATAACAACCCTGCGGGCGCTGTCCCACTCTACATCGAGGCTTATGAGCGTTTCCCCTATCACAGGCTGGTCAATCTGTTGTATTCGGCAGCCAGCGCGGCCAAGGCCGCCAATCAGCAGAAAACCGCCATTGATATTTACACCCGGATCATCGCCGCCTACCCGGATGAAGCCGTAGCCTATTCCAAGCGCGGAGATCTCTACAACACTGCGGAAAGCTACGATCTCGCGCTCAAGGATTTTATCGTTGCATCTCGACTTGGCGACACGTTTGCGCAAAATGCCGCAGGGTACTATTACATGACTGGCCGTGGCGGCAGCAAAGACCTCAAACTGGCAAAAACCTATTTCTCACAAGCCGCGGCGAAAGGGGACAAGCATGCCGAGGAAAAGCTCAAATTGCTGGAGGGCATGAAGTAATACGGGCCTGCGAGCGCCGCCGCGCCTCGGGCGTTTTCACTTGCGCCGGGGCGGCGGCGTGGTTTGCCATCCTTCCGGCGACAGGCCCGCGATGTGCGGGGTGATGGTGTGTACATCGCCGCATTGGGCGCGCCAGCGCAGGGCGTGGTCGATCAGCGTCAGCGCCAGCATGGCTTCGGCCACGGGAACGGCGCGGATGCCGACACAGGGATCGTGCCGTCCTTCGGTGCCGATCGTCATCGGCGCGCCGGCGCGGTCGATGGTGCGGCGCGCGATGCGGATACTGGGCGTGGGTTTGACCGCCAGGCTCACGAGGATGTCCTGCCCCGTCGAGACGCCGCCGAGGACGCCGCCGGCATGGTTGGAGAGGAAGCCGTCGGGGGTCAGTTCGTCGCCGTGTTGCGAACCGGATTGGCTGACGGCGGCGAAGCCCGCGCCGATCTCGATGCCCTTGACCGCGTTGATGCTCATCATTGCATGGGCGATGTCGGCGTCCAGCCGGTCGAACACGGGTTCGCCCCAGCCCACGGGCATGTTGCCGGCGACGATATTGATGCGCGCCCCGCTCGAGTCGCCGGCGCGGCGCAATTCGTCCAGGCGCGCTTCGAGTCCGGGTACGACCTCGGCGTTGGGGGCGAAGAACGGATTGCGGTCGACTTCGTCCCAGGACTCGAAGGCGATCGGCAAATCGCCGAGTTGGGCCAGATAGCCGCGGATGACGATGCCGAAGCGTTCGGCGAGCCATTTGCGCGCCACCGCTCCGGCGGCCACGCGCGCGGCGGTCTCGCGCGCCGAGGCGCGCCCGCCGCCGCGATAATCGCGCACGCCGTACTTTTGCCACCAGGCGTAGTCGGCATGACCGGGACGGAAGGCGTCGGCGATGTTGCCGTAGTCGCGCGAGCGCTGATCCCGATTGTGAATCAGGAACGCGATGGGAGCGCCGGTCGTTTCCGCGTCGAATACGCCGGAGAGGATTTCGACCTCGTCCGTTTCGCGGCGCTGGGTGACGTGGCGCGAGGTTCCCGGTTTGCGGCGGTCGAGGTCGGTCTGGATATCCGCCGCCGCGAGCGGCAGTCCTGGCGGGCAGCCGTCGATCACGCAGCCGATGACCGGGCCGTGGGATTCGCCGAAGGTGGTGACGCGGAACAGCGCGCCGAAAGTGTTGCCGGACATGGGAGGAGGTTTTCCTGGATCGGGAATGGGAAACGAGTCTAGCATTCCGGGACATTGGCGCCCGGTTTTATCCGTGGCCGCCGTGTTCAAGGGATGCCCGCCTCAGGCGCGCCGGTTGAAGTCTCTTTCTCCGTCTTCTTTCCGCACATTCTTGAACGCGACCGAGAGCATCAGTTTGATGCGGTTCAACTGGTTGACTTCGGAAGAGCCGGGATCGTAATCGATGGCGGTGATATTGACGCCCGGATAACGATCCTTCAACGCCTTGATGACGCCCTTGCCGGTGATGTGATTGGGCATGCAGGCGAAGGGTTGCATGCAGACGATGTTGGGGACGCCTTCTTCGATCAGCTCGACCATTTCGCCGGTGAGGAACCAGCCCTCGCCGGTCTGGTTGCCGCGCGACAGGATGGGGGCCGCGCCGAAGGCGAGTTGGTCGATGGTTGGCGGCGGGACGAAGCGCGCGCTCGCCGCCAGCGCCTTTCTCATGTCGCGGCGGTAGAAATCCATCGCCTTGATGGCGGCGTTGCCCGCCAGCGCCGCGAACTTGCTGCGCGAAAGATGGCGATAGTTGAAATCGTAGTCGTAGGCGCAATACAGCAGGAAGTCCATGAGGCCGGGCATGACCGCTTCGCCGCCTTCCTTCTCGATCGTGCGCACGATGTCGTTGTTGGCGCCGGGATTGAACTTGACGAGGATTTCGCCGACCAGCCCGATGCGGGGCTTGACGACGCCGGTCAGCAGCGGCAACGCGTCGAAGTCGCGCACGATGTCGCGGATGTTCTTGCGGAAGCGCCTGAAGCCGCCGTCGAAGACGGACTCCTTGCAGCGCGCCACCCATGTTTCGTAGAGGGCGTCGGCCGCGCCGGCTTCCCTTTCGTATGGGCGGGTGCGGAAGAGCGTGTGCATCAGCAGGTCGCCATAGGCGACGCACATCATCAGGCGGTGGAGGAGCGGCAGGCTCAGCTTGAAGCCGTCGCTCTTTTCCATGCCCACCGCGTTGAGCGAAATGATCGGAACATGGGGAAAGCCGCTGTCGTCGAGGGCCTTCCTCAGATAGCCGATGTAATTGGTGGCGCGGCAGCCGCCGCCGGTCTGCGAGATCATCACGGCGGTCTTGTCCGGGTCGTACTGTCCGGAGCGCAGGGCCTCGACGAGCTGTCCGACGACGATGATCGAAGGGAAGCACGCGTCGTTGTTGACGAAGCGCAGACCGTGGTCGATGGCGTCCGTCGACACATTTTCCAGCACTTTCACACGGTAGCCGCAGGCGTTGAACGCCGGCTCCATGAACTGGAAGTGCATCGGCGACATTTGCGGCGCGAGGATGGTGTAATCGTCCCGCATCTCCCGGGTGAACGTGGCGTGCCGGTTCTGGCGCGGCGGGTGGAAATGGATGACCTGCGCGCCCGGCGGCCTGTTGTTCTCCCGCTCTAGCAGCGCGGCCCTGAGCGAGCGGATGCGGATGCGCGCCGCGCCGAGGTTGCTGCCTTCGTCGATCTTGATGCCGGTATAGATCTTGCCGCGCTGGGCGAGGATTTCCTGCACCTGGTCGACGGCGATGGAATCCAGCCCGCAACCGAAGGAATTCAGGTGAACGACATCGAGGGCGCGCTCGCGCGCGGCCAGCGCGGCGGCGCGGTAGAGGCGGGCGTGGTAAGTCCATTGGTCGACGACCCGCAACGGCGTCTCCAGCGCGCCCAGATGCGCCACGGAATCCTCGGTGAGCACGGCCATGCCGAGCGCGGTAATCATCTGCGGGATGCCGTGGTGGATGCCCGGATCGATGTGGTAGGGCCGCCCGGCGAGGATGATGCCGTGCTTGCCGGTTTCCTTGAGATAGTCGAGCGCGCTTTCGCCCTGCCGGGCGACATCGGCCTTCATGCGCGCCTGTTCGGCCCAGGCGAGCGCCAGGGCGCGGCGGATCTCGGCGGGCGCGATGTCCGGGAAAACGCGCGTCAATTGCCGGGCGAGCTTCCTCTCGTCTTCCAGCGAGAGGAAAGGCTGGATCATGACGACGCCGTTTTCCTTCAGATAGTCGACATTATTGCGGATCAGCTCCGGGTAAGAAGTGACGACCGGGCAATTGAAATGATTGTCGCTGTCGGCGAATTCCTTCTGCTCATAGGGGACGCAGGGATAGAAAATGCTTTCGACCCCCTGATTGACGAGATCGACGATATGCCCATGCACGAGCTTGGCCGGATAGCACACCGTATCCGAAGGCAAAGTGTCCAGCCCCTGCTCCAGCAAAGCTCTGGAAGATGGCGCGGACAGCCGCACCTCGAACCCCAGTTCGGTGAGAAAAGTAAACCAGAGCGGATAGTTCTCATACATGTTGAGCGCGCGCGGCACGCCGATCGCGCCGCGCGGCGCGTCCTTCCTCGGTTCGTAGCCGAAGACGCGCTCGTACTTCCAGGCATAAAGATCGGGGATGCCGCCGGTCGCCGCTTTCTGCTTGCCCAGGCCGCGCTCGCAACGGTTGCCGGAAATGAACTTGCGTCCATCCGAAAAACGGTTGATCGTCATGGCGCAAGTATTGGCGCACGCCCCGCAACGCACCATCGCGTGCTTGACCGCGAAATTCTGCACGGCCTCCAGCGAGAGCACCGTACTGGCCTCCTCCCCCTGCCAGCGCTCCTTGGCGATCAGCGCCGAGCCGAACGCGCCCATCAACCCGGCAATATCGGGCCGCACCGCCTCGCGTCCGGAAATCAGCTCGAAGGCGCGCAGCACCGAGTCGTTATAGAACGTGCCGCCCTGGACGATGATCTTCTGTCCCAGATCTTCGGGGTTTTTGATCTTGATGACCTTGATGAGAGCGTTCTTGATGACCGCGTAAGAAAGCCCCGCCGAAATATCGGCGACCGAAGCGCCTTCCTTTTGCGCCTGCTTGACGCTGGAATTCATGAACACCGTGCAGCGCGAACCGAGATCCGAAGGCGCGCGCGAATCGAGCGCGGCGCGGGCGAAATCGGCGATCGGCATCCGCACCGATTGCGCGAAAGTGTCGATGAAAGAGCCGCAGCCGGAAGAGCACGCCTCGTTCAAGAGGATATTGTCGATCGCGCCATCCCTGATGCGCAGGCACTTCATATCCTGCCCGCCGATATCGAGAATGAAATCGACGCCGGGCAAAAAATACTCCGCCGCCTTGTAATGCGCGATGGTTTCCACCTCTGAATGATCGAGCCGGAAAGCCTCGCGGATCAACGCCTCGCCATAGCCCGTCACCGACGAAGCGGCGATGTGCGCCCCCTCGGGCAGCAGCGCGTAAATCTCCGTGAGAATATCGCCCACGACCTTGATGGGATTGCCCTCATTACTGCCGTAATAAGCATGGAGCAACTCGCCGTTCTCGCCGAGCAGCGCCGCCTTCGTCGTGGTCGAACCGCCATCGATGCCCAGGAAGGCCGGGCCGCGATAAGACGCGAGATCGCCGCGCGCGACCTGCGCCCGCGCATGCCGCGCCTCGAAAACGCGGCGTTCTTCCTCGTCCATGAAAAAGGGGCGCAGCGTCGCCGTCCCCGCCTCGGCGCGCACGGCCAGCTCTTCAAAAGCCGCGAGGATATCCGCGAAAGCATGCGTCTCCCCGGAATCGCCATGCAGAGCCGCGCCGATGGCGACGAAAAGCTCGCTGTCCTCGGTGACGACCTGATTCTCCGGCGCGACCGCGAGCGTCTCGATGAAACGCTTCTTGAGTTCCGGCAAAAAATTGAGCGGCCCTCCCAGAAAAGCGATATTGCCGCGAATCTTGCGTCCGCAGGCCAGCCCGCCGATCGTCTGGTGCACCACCGCCTGGAACACCGACAAAGCGATATCCTCGCGCGCCACGCCCTCATTCAAGAGCGGCTGCACATCCGTCTTGGCGAACACGCCGCAACGCGCGGCAATCGGATACAGATTCTTGGCGCGGCCCGCCAGATCGTTCACCCCCACGGCATCGGTCTTGAGCAAAACCGCCATCTGGTCGATGAACGCCCCGGTTCCCCCGGCGCAGGAACCATTCATGCGCTGCTCGATGCCGTTGGAAAAAAACGTGATCTTGGCGTCCTCGCCGCCCAGCTCGATCGCCACATCCGTCTGCGGCGCGCGCGCCTCGATCGCCTTGGCGCAGGCGATGACCTCCTGCACGAAAGGCAAGCGCAGCACCTCGGCCACGCTCACCCCGCCGGAGCCGGTGAGCACCACGGCAACCCTGGCATCGGGGGCGAGCGCGCCCGAAGCCGCGAGCGAAGCGAGGCAACGCGCCGCCGTGCCGCGCACCTCGGAAAAATGGCGCGTATAAGACCTGAACGCCACCCCGTCCTGTTCGTCCAGCATGACCACCTTGACGGTCGTCGAACCGATGTCGATACCGATGCGATGCATATTCTTGTTCATGTTCACAGTGCGAAAGACGAAAGAGCCCAAACCGCCATGCGCCGGAGCGCGCGCCGCATGATCCCCGCCGGACATGGCGCGGCGCGGACGAAGGACATCGCGGTCATACCCACGCACTCGCGCATGCGCAACCGCGGCGGCATACGGCCCGCATGCACGCCTTGTATCGCCGGGCGCGCGGGGCATCATACTACGAAGAATGGAAGCGTGGAGGGAAACAGCGGCGCTGATTGAAAAGGGGGGAGAAGGCGCGGGACGCGCTTTTCTACTTTCCACCGCAAAGAAATCAGCGTCGCTTCGCTCCGTTTGGTACGAACTGGATTGCCACGTCGATGCGCTCCTCGCAATGACGAGGGGGGAGGCTTTCGCAATGACGAGGGGGGCGAGTTCTTGCGATGGACCTCCCCTCCCCCGCTTGGCGAGCGATGAGCGCGACGACATGGCGATCCAGTCCGTGTTATCCGGCGCGTGAGCGCCGCTGATCGAAAAGGGGGGGATGGAGCGGGACGCTTGTCCACTCTCTTCCGCGAAGAAGCTTGTCTTCTATCCTTCATCCTCAGCCCCCGCCGCTTTCTTGCCGCTCGAAATCTTCGACCACGATGGTGAGCGCATTGGTCGAGATCAGCACTTCGAGCAGTGAAAGCACCAGCGAGATCGCCAGGCTGACGATGCTGATGCCGAAAAGCGCTTGTCCCGTCCGCCCGGCGTGCATGAACAGGGCCAGCATGGCGAGCGCGCACAGCAGGAAGCTGAGCACGCCGAATGATTGCATGTACTGGATCAGCACGATGCGGCGCTTGAGTCCGGGGATTTGCCGTTTCACCAGCGCGCTGCCGCGCCCGGGCGAGGCGTGAAGCTGGCGGATGACTTGCGCCAGCGTCAGGAAGCGGTTGGTGTAGGCCAGGAGTAGTAGCGAGATCGCGGGGAAGAGTAGCGCGGGGGTGGCGAGGTCCATGGGGGCGGGAGCGAGGGCGGAAGCGCGCAGTTTAGCCCAGGGCCGCCCCGGCGCCATGCCGCGCCACATGCGTGAACATCCTTCCCCCGCGCACCAATACGCCTATAATCCGTTCTCATCCATTATCCATATCCATGAGCAGCCTGTTCCAGATGCCCGCTGGGGGAGAAGATCATGAATTTTGAAAAGGTTATTTTCGGTTTCTTCATCTTGCTCGCCGCGACGCTGAATTTCGGCTTTTTCATCGGCGCGCTCGATAATCCCGCCCTCCACGATATTTATGAGCTGTTCGCGGCCATCGTGGTCAGCCTGATCGCCACGATGCTCAAGTTCGGCGATCGTACCCAGATCGGGGCGATCCATCTCGCCACCAGTCTGGTGGCGGATTTGCAGTTGCTCGCCGCCGCGCTGGTATGGGGTTATTCGGCGCATATTCTCGGCAGCGATCCGCTCGCTCCGGCGCAGATGGCGAGGGTGGTGTCGCTGTCGGGCGGGGCGTTTCTCGCCAACGCGGTTTCGGTGACGATCCTGATCGCCGAGACGATCATGCAGCGGCGCTGAAAGATGGAGATGCGGGCGATGGCGGCCGTGGCGCGTCATCAGAGTATTTTCCTGATGATCATGCGGCGCTTGCGCGCGCCGCTGATTCTCTTGATCGCCATTATTTCGGTGTCCGTGCTCGGCCTGACGCTGGCGCCCGGCCCGCTGGTGGACGGCAAGCCGGAGTATATGAGCTTTTTCCGGGCGTTCTATTTCATCAGTTATACGGCGACGACGATCGGTTTCGGCGAGATTCCCCACGCTTTTTCGGATCAGCAACGTTTGTGGGTGTTGCTTTGCATCTATATGTCGGTTATCGGCTGGGCTTATACCCTGGGCACGGTGTTCAAGTTGCTCTCCGACCGCAATCTGCAACAGGCCATCGCCCTGATGCGTTTCGTGCGCGCCGTGCGCCGCATGAGCGAGCCTTTTTATTTGTTGTGCGGCTACGGCGAGACCGGGCGTTTGATTTGCCAGGAGCTGGATCGCCGCGGCTACCGGATGGTGGTGGTCGAGCGCGACGAGACGCGCGCGGGCGAGATCGACCTTTCCAGCTATGCCGCCGATGTGGCGGCGCTGGCGGCCGACGCCGGCAATCCGGGCACCTTGCTGCACGCCGGCCTCACCCATCCGAACTGCATCGGCGCCATCGCCGTCACCGACGACGACGACGCCAATCTGGCGATTTCGATCGCCGCCCGCCTGCTCGCGCCACGCCTGCCCGTACTGGCGAGGGCGCGGACGCGGGAGACCGCCGCGAACATGGCTTCGTTCGGCACGGCTCACATCATCCATCCCTTCATGGCCCTGACCGATACACTGGCGCTGGCGCTGCGCGCTCCGGCGGCATGGCGCCTGCTGGGTTGGCTGACCGGCCTGCCCGGCGCGGCGCCCGCCGAACGGCGGCGCGAGCCGCCGCGCGGTCCATGGATTCTGTGCGCTTACAACCGGCTGGGCCGCCTGCTGCTCAAAACGCTGGACGACAGCAAGCTGCCGGTCACGATCATCGACCCCGCCCCCCGGATCGACAACGAGCATCGCTGGATACAGGGCGATGCTTCCGGCGCGGCCACTCTGGAGGCCGCCGGTATCCGCGCCGCCGCCGGGCTGGCCATCTGTACCGATTCGGATGTAAACAATCTGTCGATCGCGGTCACCGCGCGCGAGCTGAACAAGGAGGTGTTCGTACTGCTGCGCCAGAATCATTTTTCCAATCGTCCGCTGTTCAACGCTTTCGCTTCCGACCTGAACGCGGTGCCCAGCGAGATCATCGCCAGGGAATGCCTGACCATCCTCAGCACGCCCCTGCTCGCGCCCTTCCTGGACGTCATCCGGGAACACGATGAGCAATGGTGCGCCTGGCTGCTCGAACGCATGACCCGCCGCCTGGGCGCGCGCGCGCCGGAGATATGGAGCATGCGCATCAATCTTTCGCGCGCGCCCGCGCTCTACCAGCGCCTGATGCGCGGCGAAACCATCGTCCTCGACCAACTCCTGCGCTCGCACGCCAACCGCTACGAGTATCTCGCCTGCGAAGCGCTCTACATGGTGCGCGACAACGACGACAACCTCGTCATTCCCGCCGCCTCGACCCCCATCCGCCCCGGCGACGAACTCTTGCTGGCCGGCCGGCCGGGGGCGCGCAATGCGTTCGATCTCAACATCACCAACGAGCACGCCCTGACATACATCCTGACCGGGCGCGATCTGCGCGGCAGTTGGATCTGGGACAAGCTCCGCCAGCGCGACACGAAGGGCGCGCGCCATCTGCCCCGGTGAGGCCGCCTTCGCGCCGGAAATGCCCGGCGGCGCGCCCGGCCGCCCTGCCCTGCCCCGCCCCGCCCCGCCCGACACAGGCCCACACACTCCGAAATAGCTGGCGATGAAAACAGCGGCGCTTCGCGCCGGATGGAACGAACTGGATTGCCACGTCGCTGCGCTCCTCGCAATGACGAGGTGGGGGAGGTCCTCGCAATGACGAGGTGGGGGAGGCTTTTGCAATGCCGAGTTCTCCCGATGGATTCCCCTCGCCCCCCGCAGGGGGGAGAGGGTGGCCGAAGGCCGGGAGAGGGGGGAGTCAACCATCCGGCGCGAAGCGCCGCTGATTTCTTGGCGGTGGAGAGTGGACGGGCGTTTCGTTCCTCCTTCCCTTTTTATCCAGCGGCGCTGCGCGCCGTTTGGTACGAAACCTCCCGCCCCTGACGGGGTACCCTCTCCCGCAAGCGGGAGAGGGAACGGCAAGCAGCTGTCTGTAATTGAGGGATGGTCAAAATCATTCAGACTCTGCCGGGCGTCCTCGGTGAACCTGTCGAACCGCGACGCCGAAGCACGAGAGCTTCCCGCACCAAGCTCATGGACTTCTCCCGCCATGTTCCGAACTTCTCGCTCCACGCTCGCGGGCTTCTCGCTCCACGCTCATGAACCGCACGGAGCTTGTCCGGGCACAGTAGCGAGTATCTTCGGAAGAACAGCGGCGGGGTCGCGCGGGGGGATCGTGAAGTCACGAGCCTTGCTCTTCTCCCTCCGGGGCGCTCTTGCCGCGTCTTCTGGCTTGGTAGCGTTCCTTCAATTCCGCATTCACGATTTCCGCGCCGGAGACGTTGCGCCGCGCCGCTTCGCGGACGTTGCTGTAGAACGCCAGGGCCGCCTCGAAGGCTTCGCTGCCGGCGATCATCGCGGTGTCTTCGATCTGTTGCGCCACTTCCTTGAGACGGCTGAGCAGGCCCAGGAGGTTATTGGCGTCGGCGAAGTCGATGTCGAAATCGGCCAGATCCATATAGCCCGGCACCAGCGCGGGATGGCTGTGGGCGTATTCGTGGGCCTTGCGGACGAAGGCGAGGCTTTTGTCGCCCATTTTCAGGATGTCGCGGCGCTCTTGCGCGGTGAGGATGATGGCGTGGGGGGCGATCTGGGCGGAAATGGCGTCGATTTGGGTGTTGATTTGGGTGATGGTTTCTTGCGGGATGGCGGTTTGGTGGCGGTTGGTTTTCATGGGTGGATTCCTTTTGTCTGGGAACGGTTTTGTGGATTGCTGTAGGTTACGGCTACGGTCGTTTTTACGGCTACGGTCATTTGATGCCCTTGGAAATGCTCATGACGGATGGCCGTGGGCGTTGAGATTTAGTGATGCTTCGCATCGTGACATAGAATGGTCGGACTGCGCTTCGCTTGTCCGACCTACCTACCTTTTGCTCCGGACTTGTTGACTATTACTATGGAACGCTTGATGGCTCCTGATACTCGCAAACCTTGCGTTCTTTATTCCATCGCCCTCCCCTATCCAAACACGCATCGACCGTGAAATAGTCGTTCAAAGCAAAAATAAACATGATTGCTCCAATCGCGCCTACAGTAAC
>JAIRLA010000159.1 GCA_031259795.1 Azoarcus sp. | reverse complement strand
CCTGTCCGTCGCCGATCTGGCCAAGCTGGAACTGCCCGCCGTAGCCGAAGTCGAAGCGCTCGGCACAGACCGGGCAAGCGTCTACCTCGCCCGCGCCGCGCCCCGGTTCTCACGGTTTTCGGCACAGCTTCAGGCCGATCTGAGGGATGTGACGAATACGGTCTTCAAAAAATACCGCATTCCTTTCGAGATTCAGTCCCATATCCTGAACCTGGCGCTGCAACAGGAAGGAATGATCGCCTATACTTTTCGCCTGTCCCCCGCACACAGGCGTCTATACTCCGGTCATGGCAATGTCGATGCGGCCATTGCCGAAATTGCCGCTTTCCTGAAAAGATCGCCATGAATACCTACCTGTTCGACCCCCCCGGATTCGATCTCCGCCAGTTGCCGAAATGGCGCGACTACATCGCCATGCTGGAACGCGCGGTACGCGAGGACGAAAACCCCGAGGAAGCCAAGGCGGAACTCGCCTCCGCCCGCCGCACGCTGGCCAGCCTCGAAGCCTGGCGGGACGAAGAAAAGGCCGGCGCCACATGAGCATTCGCGTCGAACTCGACTCCCGCGAAGTCCAGCGGCGGCTGGGCGAAGCGACCGCCGCACTCGCCGACGCCACGCCGCTGATGAAACGGATCGCCGGCATCCTGGAAGCCGAAACCGAAGCCAACTTCGCCGCCGAAGGCCGTCCCCATTGGAAGGATTGGGAAGAATCCACCCGTAAAGCGCGCCTGAAACGAAACAGCGGAAGCAGCATTCTGAAAATCCTCCAGGACAGCGGTCGCCTGGCGGCCAGCATCAGCACAGACCACGGCCCCGGCCACGCACAAATCGGCAGCAACGTCGCCTATGCCGCCATCCATCAGTTCGGCGGCACGATTGCCCACGGCGCGCTCCCGGCGCGCCCCTACCTCCCATTCTCGGGTCCGCCCACATCGGCCACCCTCCAACCCGAAGCCGAGCGAAGCATCCTCGACGCAATAAAAAAACTGCTGAACAGCGCAACCCGTTAGCATTTCCGCCAAAAATCGTTTCGCCCCATGGAAATTTCTTTCGTGAAGCAAAAGAAATTTCCGGCGCATTTATCTCAAACATCGCACTGATTTATCTCGCGCGGCTTCACAATGGCGAGTTCTTGCGATGGACACTTCCCTCCCCCGCTTGGCGGGCGAGAGGGTGGCCGAAGGCCGGGAGAGGGCTTCCAACCATCCGGCGCGCAGCGCCGCTGACTAAAAAAAGGGACGGAGTACCGGTAAGGCGCTCGTCGCCGCGACAACCCTCCCCACCTCGTCATTGCGAGGAGCGAAGCGACGTGGCAATCCAGTTCGTTCCATGCGGAGCGAAGCGACGCTGGATAAAAAGGGGGAGGAAAGAAGGAGCCGCTGTCCATTCCCCACCGCAAAAAAATCAGCGTCGCTACGCTCCGTATGGATGGAGCTGGATTGCCACGTCGCTTCGCTCCTCGCAATGACGAGTTCTCCCGACGGGACGCCTGTCCGTGGCCCGCCGCCAAGAAATCAGCGTCGCTGCGCTCCGCATGGAACGAACTGGATTGCCACGTCGCTGCGCTCCTCGCAATGACGAAGGGGGAGGGTTGTCGCGGCGACGAGCGTTTTGCCGGTACTTCGTCCTTTTTTAGTCAGCGGCGCTGCGCGCCGGATGGTTGGAAACCCTCTCCCGGCCTTCGGCCACCCTCTCGCCCGCCAAGCGGGGGAGGGAAGTCCACCGACGAGGCTCGTCACTGCGAAAGCCGCCCCCCACCTCGTCATTGCGAGGTGAGGGCCTCGCAATGACGAGGCGGGAGGGGCGCGGCGGCGCTGATTCTTCTGTCTTCCATCCTCTGATCTGTCATTGGATTGTCACGAACTTTCCATAAAGTCCGTTCCCACGGCATTCATGGAAGACGAACCAATGATGGACAAATCCGGTGCGCTCCGGCGACGCGGCCAGCCCCATGACCCCGCGGCGGATACGCGGCTCTCCGAAAAAGAAAAGGCCGCTTGTTTGAAGGCGACCGGCGATGAATCGGGCGCGCCTGACCATCGCATGAAGACTGGCCCGGCGGTGACGGGACGATGACACTCATCACCCGACTCCCGCAAACGTCGACGGAACCTCGCGCGGCGCAGTCGCCGCCCCCTGAACCTTGCGGCTCCGCGGGGAGATTGCCGCTCGCGGGACAACCGGCAAAATGGTCGTGGCTCGCGCTGTCCGGCTGGGGGCTTGCCTTGGCGCTGCTGACCTGGTCGTGGCGGGGCGCGGAAATGGCGCCCGGGCATCTGATCCGTGACGCGGGCAACATGGCGACGCTGGCGGGGGATTTCTTCCCGCCCGATTTCAAGGATTGGCGGCTTTATCTGGAAGAAATGCTGGTCACGTTCCATATCGCCGTCTGGGGAACGCTGCTGGCCATTTTTTGCGCGATTCCATTGGGCTTGCTGAGCGCCGAGAACATCGCGCCGTGGTGGATACGGCATCCGGTGCGCCGCCTGATGGACGCCTTGCGTTCCATCAATGAAATGGTGTTTGCCATGATCTTCGTCGCCGCCGTCGGCCTGGGGCCTTTTCCCGGCGTGCTGGCGCTCTTTGTCCACACCACGGGCGTGCTGGCGAAGCTCTTCGCCGAGGCGGTGGAGGCCATCGACCCCGGCCCGGTGGAAGGCGTGCGCGCCACCGGCGCCAGCGCCTTGCAGGAGATCATCTTCGGCGTCATTCCGCAGGTCATGCCGCTGTGGATTTCCTACGCGCTCTACCGCTTCGAGTCGAACGTGCGCTCGGCCACCGTGGTCGGCATGGTCGGCGCGGGCGGCATCGGCGTCATCCTGTGGGAATCGGTGCGCGGTTTCCAGTTTCCGCAGACCGGCGCCATGATGATTGCCATCATCATCACCGTCAGCCTCCTGGACATGGCCTCGCAGGCCGTGCGCAAACGCTTCATCTGATGGTTCATCTGATTTCCGGGACATGCCCATGACTTCATATCACGACAACATCGCCCCCGAAATCCGGGCGCGGCAGCAATGGATGTATACCCTGGCCCACGCCGACATCGCCGATCTCATGCCTTTCGAGACGCAACTCAAGGCCGGGCCTTATCAGCTCATCCGCCCGCCGGAGACCGGCATGGCGCTGGTGCGCGGCCGCATGGGCGCGACCGGCGCGCCCTTCAATCTGGGGGAAATGACCGTGACGCGTTGCGTCGTCAAGAACGATGAGGCTTGCGTCGGCTACAGCTACATCGCGGGCCGCGACAAGACCCACGCCGAACTGGCCGCGCTGGCCGACGCCCATTTGCAGGGCGCGCGCCGCCATGCGTGGGTATGCCGGATGGTCGAATTGCTCGACGCCCGGCGGCAATCGCGCCGGGCGGAAGCGGCGGCGGCGTGCGCCGGGACGCGCGTCGATTTCTTCACCCTGCTGCGCGGAGAGGATGATGCCGCTTGAATGCCCGCGGAGGCCGTCATCAAATGGTCATGAACCCTCCGTAAAGTCCGTTCATGACGTTTGCCACAGGAGACGAGGCGATGGCCGGAAAATATGACGCGATGCTCGAAGCGGGATTCGGCGATCCGGTCACGGACGCGGCGCATGTCTTTCGCGCCGCGCTCAAGGCCATGAGCGAGCCGGGCCAGTCCCATGAACTGGCGTCGACGCCGGAGTTCGCCACACTGCCGGGCGCGGCCTGCGCCTTGCTCCTCGGCCTCGCGGACGCCAACACGCCGGTGTGGATTTCGCCCCGGCTCGATCATCCGGCCTTGCGCGCCAACCTTGCCTTCCACTGCAACTGTCCGATGACGGCGCATCGCCGCGAAGCGGCCCTTGCCGTGCTCGACGGCGAGGAAGCCCGCGACCTGCGGGAATTCAACGCGGGCGAGGCCAGAAGGCCGGATTTGTCCACTACGCTCATCATCTCGTTGCCGGCTCTGGAAAGCGGCGCGCCGATGTCCTGGCGCGGCCCGGGCATTTCGCGGGAGCGGCGGGTTTCCCTGCCGCTTGCCGCGGAGTTCTGGGAAGAACGGGCGCGCCGCAACGCCTTCCCGCTCGGTCTCGACATTTTTTTCACGGCGAACCGGCATCTGATGGGGCTGCCGCGCACGACGCGGACGGAACGTCTGGAGCCTGCGCGCCACGCGCCTCTCGCGGCCTGAACGCGGAAAAGGAGTTTTCACGATGTATGTTGCGGTCAAGGGCGGCGAGAAGGCGATCCGGAACGCGCACCGCCTGCTTGCCCACAAGCGGCGCGGCGACAGCGCGCGGCCCGGGCTTTCCGTCGCGCAGATCAGGGAACAGATGTTCCTGGGAGTGGCGCGCGTCATGTGCGAGGGCGCGCTCCACGACGCCGAACTGGCGGCGCTGGCCCTGAAACAGGCGGCGGGCGACACGGTCGAAGCCATCTTCCTCTTGCGCGCCTATCGCGCCACCCTGCCGCGCTTTTGCGCCAGCCTGCCGCTCGACACCGGCGCGATGCGCATCGAGCGGCGCATTTCGGCCACCTACAAGGATATTCCCGGCGGCCAGCAACTGGGCGCGACCTTCGATTACACGCACCGCCTCCTGGATTTCGATCTGCTGGCCGAACAGGAAGCCCCGCCGCCGCCCGAAAGCGTCCCGGCGCCAACGGAGGCCTGCCCGCATATCATGGCCTTGCTCGCGCGGGAAGGTTTGGTCGGACAGGAAAGGAAGGCCGCGGACGATGAATCGGCGCCCGACATCACACGCGAACCGCTCGCCTTCCCCGCCTCGCGCGCGGAACGTTTACAGATTCTGGCGCGGGGCGACGAAGGGTTCTTGCTGGCCCTGGCCTATTCCACGCAGCGCGGCTACGGTCGCAACCATCCCTTCGCCGGGGAAATTCGCGTCGGCAAGGTCGATGTCTGGCTGGAAGCGGAGGAACTGGGGTTTTGCGTGCCGGCGGGCGAAATCGAGGTCAGCGAATGCGAGATGGTCAACCAGTTCGTCGGCAGCCGCAAGACGCCGCCGCAGTTCACTCGCGGCTATGGCCTCGTGTTCGGCAGCGCGGAGAGAAAGGCGATGGTCATGGCGCTGGTCGATCGCGCGCTCCGGGCCGGGGAGTACGGCGAGGACGCCAGCGCGCCCGCGCAGCAGGAAGAATTCGTGCTCGCGCACTGCGACAGCGTCGAGGCCGCCGGCTTTCTCTCGCATCTGAAGTTGCCGCACTACGTCGACTTCCAGTCGGAACTCGGGCTGGTGCGCAAGCTGCGCCGCGAACAGGCGCGGACAGGCGCGCAGGAGGCGGAGAAAGAAGTTGCGGCGCTGGAGACGGCCCCATGAACGCCGCCCGCGCCGGAAAAGCCCCGCGTTCCGGGAAAATGTTGCCGGGCTACAACTTCGCCTATCTGGACGAGGAAAGCAAACGCATGATCCGCCGGGGGCTGCTGAAGGCGGTCGCCATTCCAGGGTTCCAGATTCCTTTCGGCGGACGCGAAATGCCGCTGCCCTACGGCTGGGGAACGGGCGGCATCCAGGTGACGGCCTCCATCATCACCCCGGAAGACGTGCTGAAAGTCATCGACCAGGGCGCGGACGACACCACCAACGCCGTTTCCATCCGGCAGTTCTTCGAGCGCGTCGCCGGTATCGCCAGCACCACCCGCACCCGCGAGGCGACGATCATCCAGACGCGCCACCGCATCCCGGAGACGCCGCTCGCAAGCGGACAGATCATGGTGTTCCAGGTGCCGATCCCGGAGCCGCTGCGCTTCATCGAGCCTTCGGAGACCGAGACCGCCACCCTGCACGCGCTGGGCGATTACGGCATCATGCACGTCAAATTGTACGAGGACATCGTGCGGCACGGCCATATCGCCACCTGCTACGCCTATCCGGTGGAAGTCAATGGCCGCTACGTGATGGACCCCTCGCCCATTCCCCGTTTCGACAATCCCAAGCTGCACATGAGTCCGGCGCTCATGCTCTTTGGCGCGGGGCGCGAAAAACGCCTGTACGCGCTGCCGCCCCATACCGCGGTCGTCAGCCTCGATTTCGAGGATCATCCCTTCGCGATCCAGCGGCCAGAGGCCGCCTGCGCCATATGCGGCAGCACGGAGAGCTATTTAGACGAACTGATCGTCGACGACGCCGGCGCCCGCCGTTACGTCTGTTCCGACACGGATTACTGCCAGCGGCGCGCGGAAGCGCGAGGAGAAGCGCGAGGAGAAGCGTCATGAGCGCCCTGGCCCACGGCATGCGGATGGACGCAGCCCTCCCGGCGGATGTCCCGGCCATGGAAAACTCGCAGGCCCTGATGCAGGCCGACGGTCTCTGCCGTCTGTTCGGCCCGGAGCAGGGCTGCCAGGACATCTCGTTTACGCTCTATCCCGGCGAGGTGCTGGGGCTGGTGGGCGAATCCGGCTCCGGCAAGTCAACCCTGCTCTCCACGCTCTCCGGACGCCTGCCGCCGGATCGGGGCCGGGTGCGCTACCGGGACGGCGCGGACTGGGTGGACCTCTACGCGACCGGGGAAGGACGCCGCCGCGCCCTGTTGCGCACCCAATGGGGATTCGTCGAACAGAATCCGCGCGACGGCCTGCGCATGCCGGTCTCCGCCGGCGCCAACATCGGCGAGCGCCTGATGGCGCAGGGCGCGCGCCACTATGGCCGCCTGCGCCAGAGCGCGCTCGACTGGCTGCGCCACGTGGAAATCGACATCTCCCGCATCGACGACACGCCGAACGCCTTTTCCGGCGGCATGCAACAGCGCCTGCAAATCGCGCGCAACCTCGTCTCCGGCCCCCGCCTCGTCTTCATGGACGAACCGACCGGCGGGCTGGACGTTTCCGTGCAGGCGCGCATCCTGGATCTGCTCAGGAAGCTGGTGCGCGAACTCGATCTTTCCGTCATCCTGGTCACGCACGATCTCGCGGTCGCCCGCCTGCTGGCCGATCGCCTGATGGTCATGCGCCGTTCCCGGATCGTCGAGGCGGGATTGACCGACCAGATTCTGGACGATCCGCAGCATCCCTATACCCAGTTGCTGGTTTCTTCCATCCTTCGGGTCTGACATCATGGACGCGATCCTCGAAGTTTCCGGCCTCGCCAAGAAATTCGTCCTGCACCAGCCGCGCCCCACCGTGCTCGACGTGCTGGAAAACGTGAATTTCGAAATATCCCCGGGCGAATGTCTCGTCCTCTCCGGCCCTTCCGGGGCGGGCAAATCCACGCTCCTGCGCCTCCTCTACGGCAACTATCTCGCCTCCAGCGGCAGCATCCGCGTCCGCCACGGCCAAGGCTGGCTCGAACTGGTCGGCGCCGAACCCCGGCGCGTCCTGGCGGCGCGTCGTCATACGCTGGGCTACGTCAGCCAGTTCCTGCGCGTCATCCCGCGCGTGACGGCGCTCGACATCGTCATGGAACCGGCGCTCTTGCGCGGATACGCGAAAAAGGCCGCGCAAGCGAAAGCCGAGGCGCTCCTCAGCCGCCTCGACATTCCGGAAAAACTGTGGTCTCTCGCGCCGGGCGCCTTTTCGGGCGGCGAGCAGCAGCGCGTCAACATCGCCAGAAGCTTCATGGTCTTCTGGCCCGTTCTCCTGCTCGATGAGCCGACGGCCTCCCTGGATGACAAAAACCGCCAGATCGTGCTGGAGCTGATCGAAGAAGCCAAGGCGGCGGGCAGCGCCATCGTCGGCATCTTCCACGACGCCCACGCGCTCGACGCGGTAGCCAGCCGCCTGTTGCACATGAAAAACGAAGGAGACTCCCCCCATGCCCCATGAAATCATCCTGACCAACGCCCGCATCGTCACCGCGGACGAAATCGTGAGCGGCTCACTGGCCATCCGGGACGGCAAGATCGCCGATCTCGACGCGCGCCCCAGCGCCCTGCCGGAAGCGCAGAATCTGGAAGGCGACTACCTGATGCCCGGCCTGATCGAACTGCACACCGACAATCTGGAAAAACACATGAGTCCGCGCCCCGGCGTCGACTGGCCGCCGCTTTCCGCCGCCATCACCCATGACGCACAAGTGGTCGCCTCCGGCATCACCACGGTGTTCGATGCGATTTCCATCGGCGAAATCCACCGCCGCGGCCAGCGCCTCGCCACCCTCATGCCGATGCTCGAAGCCGTCGACCACGCCACGCAACATGGCCTGCTGCGCGCCGAACACCGCCTGCACCTGCGCTGCGAAGTCGTGCACCCGGAAACGCTGGGTCTCTTCGAGCGCCTTGCCGGCCACCCGCGCCTGTCGCTCGTCTCCATCATGGATCACTCGCCCGGCCAGCGCCAGTACGTGAGCCTCGACAAATACCGCGTCTACTACCAGGGAAAATACGGCCTCAACGACGACGAAATCGAAGAACTGATCGAAGTCCAGAGCAACAAGGCAAAACAGAACAGCGACCGCCAGCGCAAGGCCATCGCCGCACACTGCGCCGCCCGGCGGCTGCCGCTCGCCAGCCACGACGACGCGACAGCCGCCCACGCGGAAGAATCCGCCGCCCTGGGCATGGCGATCGCCGAATTCCCCACGACCCTGGAAGCGGCCAGGACCTCGCGCCAAAAAGGACTCAAAGTACTGATGGGCGCCCCCAACGTAATCCGCGGCGGCTCCCATTCCGGCAACGTTTCCGCGCGCGCGCTGGCCGAAGAAGGCGTCCTCGACATCCTCTCCAGCGACTATTACCCCTCCAGCCTGCTGCATGCCGCGATGACCCTGGCCGGAACGGCGGGCCATACGCTCCCCGCCGCAATCAACACCGTGAGCCGCACCCCCGCGCGGGCCGTCGGCCTCGCCGACCGGGGCGAGATCAAACCCGGCCTGCGCGCGGATCTGATCCAGGCGCGCCTCCACCAGGGCCACCCGCTTATCCGGCAAGTCTGGCAACAAGGCGACCGCATCTTCTGAAGACCCGGCGGAACGCGACATGACAACGACCCAGAACAACCGGCTCATCTACCTCATGGGACCTTCCGGCGCGGGCAAGGACACTCTTCTGTCCGCCCTGCGGCAAGACGCCGCCGCGCGCGCCCGCAATCTCCTGATCGCCCATCGCTACATCACCCGCCCCCCGGCCGCGGATGATTGCGAACAGCACGTCTTCCTGTACGAACAGGAATTCGAGAGACGCCGCCAGCGCGGCCTGTTCGCGCTCGACTGGCACGCCCACGGCCACGCCTACGCGGCCGGAATGGAACTGGATCTCTGGATGGACAAAGGGTTTTCCGTCATCCTCAACGGCTCGCGCCAGCATCTTCCCACGGCGCGGCAAAAATACGCCGGACGGCTCATCCCCGTCTGCCTCACGGTTTCCGCCGCCACGCTCGCAAAACGCCTGATCGCACGGGGACGGGAAAACGCCAGGGAAATCGAAGCGCGGCTCTTTCGCGCCCAAATCCATCAGGAACACCTGCCGCCCGACTGCCACACACTGGACAACGAGGGCGGCATCCAGGATACAGCCCGGCGTTTCCTGAGCCTGATCGAAAAACATGAAGGCGTCCCCTCGCACCCTTCATGAAACCGGACTCGCATGCATATCCCGCGGGCAAATCCGCCCCGTCCGGGACGCGCCCCACGGCGGAAAACCCGCCGCCCGCGGGACGACTTGTTTTCCTGGGGACGGGGGACGCGGCGCAAGTACCGGTGCATGGCTGCGATTGTCCGGCCTGCGCGCGCGCGCGGCAAAACGCCGCCGCCCGTCGCGGCCCCTGTTCGGCCCTGCTGGAAATCGCCGGGCAGCGCTGGCTGATCGACAGCGGAATCCCCGATCTCTGCGAGCGTTTTCCGCCCGGCAGTCTCGATGGCATTCTCCAGACGCACTACCACGCCGATCACGCCGAAGGACTGCTGCACCTGCGCTGGAGTCTTGGCCCGCCGCTTCCGGTGCATGGCCCCGGCGATCCAGAAGGTTTCGCCGACCTTTACCGTCACCCCGGGCCGCTGGATTTCTCCCGCCCCTTTTCAGCCTTCGAGCGCCGCCCGCTGGGGCCGGATTTTCATGTCACCGCGATCCCGCTGGCGCATTCCCGGATCACCTTCGGCTACCTGATCGAATCCGCCTCCCGCCGCCTCGCCTACCTGACGGACACCGTGGGCCTGCCGCCGGAAAGCGAAGCGTACCTGAAGAAGCATCGCCTCGATCTCCTGGTGCTGGATTGCACCTACCCGCCGCGGACCACCGCCCCGCGCAACCACAACGACATAACGCGCGCCCTGCGAACCGCCGCCGCCCTCTCCCCCGGCCAAACCCTCCTCACCCACATCGGCCACACCCTGGACGCCTGGCTCGACACCCCCCACGCGCAACTCCCGGCCCGGGTTTCCTGCGCAAAAGATGGATCGACCGTGACCTGCTGACCCCCCCGCGATAACCAGAAAGGACGAAAGACCGCCTTGATGGCCGGGTTTTGCGGCTCGGAGACCGGCCTTTACAGCGCAAAGGCAGGCGGGATTTTCGTTGAGGCAAGAAATCATCAGCGGCGCTTCGCGCCGGATGAAACGAACTGGATTGCCGCGTCGATGCGCTCCTCGCAATGACGAGTTCTTGCGATGGACTCCCCTCCCCCGCTTGCGGAGGGGGAGTCCATCCGCCCGGCGGTATTCATGCACGGCATCGCCCGCGCCGCCCCCTTGCTCCCCGCCCGCACTTGCTGCACCATCGCCCCCCGCGTCCACCACTTTCGCCGCACATTTCGGCGGCCTGTCCTTTCCCATGCTTGCTCCGATCGAAAACCGCATCGCCGAAGAACTCGGCGTCTCGCCGCGCCAAGTCAGCGCCGCCGTACAACTGCTCGACGACGGCGCGACCGTCCCCTTCGTCGCCCGCTACCGCAAAGAAGCCACTGGCGGCCT
>JAIRLA010000158.1 GCA_031259795.1 Azoarcus sp. | reverse complement strand
TCCGCGACCCGAAAGAGACCGTCACCCATCATTTGCTGGATTCGCTCGCCGTGTTGCCCTGGCTGGACAGTCCTCGCACACTGGCGGACATCGGCGCGGGCGCGGGCCTGCCGGGAATCGCCCTCGCGCTCGCCTGCCCGGACATGGCGGTGTATTCCATCGAAGCGGTCGGCAAGAAAGCGAGCTTCCAGCAACAGGCCAGGATCGAACTGAAGCTGGACAATCTCACTGTCATGCAGCGGCGCGCCGAAGCGATCCGTCCGGAAGAACTCCCGGATGGCGGCGCGCAGGCCGTCATCTCGCGCGCCTTCTCCAGTCTTGCCGATTTCGTGCGCCTGGCCGGGCATCTGGCCTGCGAGGGCGGCGCGTTACATGCAATGAAAGGCGCGTACCCGGAAGCCGAGATCGCCGCCCTTCCCGCCGGATGGCGCGTCGAAGAGGCGCGCGCACTCGCCGTGCCCGGCTTGACCGCCGAACGCTATCTGTTGCGCATCCTCCGGGATTGATCCGGGAACTTCTCCTCCATTTGGCGGAGGCATGCGAAAAACGTGCGGCGCAAAGCCATGGCGATCAGTGGCACAGCATCAGCCATATCGTTTTGTACCGCAGCTCACGGCCCAGCTCCAGCGCCTGGAGGAATCAGCGGCGCTCACGTGCCGGATGGAACGGCGCCCTCTCCCGGCCTGCGGCCACCCTCCCTCGCCAAGCGGGGTAGGGGAATTCATCGGAAAGACTCGTCATTGCGAGGAGCGCATCGGCGTGGCAATCCAGTTCCTTCCAACCGGCGCGCATCGACGCTGATTTATCTGCGGAGAGCCGATAACGCTAACACGGTTGGAGGGCATGCCGGGGGTTTGCAGTCGGCCAGCGGCGCGGGCGCCGGGCAGGCGCCGCCGGGAAATGACGAGGCCAAGCCGAAAAGAATTGATTGCAAACTCCGGATCGGGCTGTGCGCTTATCCGCCCGCTCCCAGCCAGCTACTGAAACGCCCGATTTCTTCTTCATTCAGCCGTCCCACCAGCGCCAGCAGGCGCAGGCGCGATAGCACGTACTGGTAGCGTCCGCGGTTGAGATCGCGGCGCGCGGTGGCGAGGTTCTGTTCGGCGATCAGGATGTCCAGGGTGCTGCGGATGCCGGCCTGGAAGCCTTTTCTCGTCGAGAGCAGGGATTGTTCGGAGGATTGCACCGCCTGTTCGTATGCCCGTACCCAGTGCACGCCCTGTGTCACGCCATCGAATTCTTTCCTGACTTGCAGGCTCACCTCGCGCCGCGCGCCTTCCAGTTGCTGGCGCGCCTTGTCCAGTTCGGCGCGCGCCTGGCGCACGGTGGAGATGGTTTCGCCCCCGGAGAAGATCGGCAGGTTGAATTGCAGGCCGACCATGCCGGTATCGTTTTTCGTGCCGATGTTGTTGCTGCCGTCGCTTTTGCTCTTGGAGCGTTCCGCTACGAGATCGAGAGTGGGCAGGTGATTGGAAAGCGTCTTGTTGACCTGACGGTCGGCCACTTCAACGGAGGCGCGCAAGGAGGCCAACTGGGGATTGACCTCTTCGGCCATTTGTATCCAGTCTTCGAGCCGGTCGGGATCGGGGCGGGCGAGTTGCATGCGTCCGGGATCGAGCCGGGCCAGCGGCGTGAGGGCGCGGTTGATGATGGCCTTGAGCGCGTCTTGCGCGTAATTTACCCGGTATTGCAACTCGATGGCCTGCGCGGCGGCCAGATCGAGATGCGAGCGGGCCTCGTCGATGTCGGTGCGCGACCCCGCGCCGGCCTGGAAGGCTTTCTGGGCGTAATCCAATTGCTTCTGATAGGCGTCGCGCTGTACCTTGATGACGTCCAGTTCCGCTTCCGCGAGCAGGACATCGAAGTACGCCGTACCGACGCGCGTACCGACATCCTGTTCCGCCCAGCGCAGGGTGGCTTCGGCGCCTTCCACCTGCGCCTGCGATTGCTTGTAGGCGATGTAGCTGTTGGCCCGGAAAATGGGCTGGCGCACGCCCAGGACATAGTTGTAGCTGTTGTAGTCGATGTCCCGTTTCACTGAACCGCTCTCCTGATCGGTCGAGTTGCGGGAACGCGAGCCGTTGAACGACAGACTCGGCAGGAGTTGCGCGCGCGCCTGCGGCATCAGCTCGCGCCGGGCTTGGGTATCGGCTTGTGCGGCAAGGTAATTGGCGTCGGCGACCACGGCTTCGCGGTACAGGCTCAGGAGATCATCGGCTCGCGCCGGAAAAGCGGCGGATATCGAAATGCCCAGAAACGCGGCGGCAAGGGGAATGTGTAATTTCATCAGTGGCGATCCTCTATTCTTCTTTCATGGAAAAGGCGATTCGTTTCAGCAATGGATGCAGCAGGTACGTCAGCATCGAGCGCTCGCCCGTGATGATGATGACTTCCACGGGCATGCCCGCCTGCAACTGGCGCTCGCCCAGCACTTTCATGCCTTCTTCGGTCACGGACGCGCGCGCCAGATAATAAGTCATGCCGGTCTGCTCGTTGGTGAGCAGGTCGTTCGAGATCGAGACCACCTTGCCGGGAACGACCAGCGCCGGGCTGTGGGCAAAGGCGGAAAAACGCACGTCCACGTCGAAGCCGGGCCGCACCCGGTCGATGAGCTGGGGCGGTACCTGTGTTTCCAGCAGCAGGGGTTCGTCGCCAGGCACGATGTCCATGACTTTCTGTCCCGGCGCGATGACGCCGCCCACGGTCTGCGCCGTGAGTCCGACGACCTGCCCGGCGGTCGGCGCGCGAATGACGGTGCGCGCCAGTTCGTCGCGCAGCGCCAGGAAACGATCGCTTTCGGCCTCGACCTGGCTGTGCACCTCCGCCAATTCCCGGTCGACTTCCTTGCGGTATTCCTGCTGCCGTTGCGTGATGCGCAGTTTCGTCTCCGTCAGCGCGCGGCGGGAACGTTCGATGCTGCCTTGCAGATCGGCGATCGCGCCCATGGTCTCGGCGATCGTCCGCTCCAGCGCCAGCAAGTTGTTTCTCGGCGCGTAACCTTCTTCTACCAGTTTGCGCAAACCCCGCCTTTCTTCTTCCAGCAACTTGAGTTGCGAGCGGCGCGCGTCCAGCATCCCCACGTTGCCGGCAATGGATGCCTCGAGGCCGACGATGGATTCTTCCAATGCCTGTACCTCGGCTTGCAGCGCCATGCGCCTCGACGCAAACAAACCTTCCTGATTGGCGATCATGTCGGCGACCAGCGGGGAACCATCCTTCGCTTTCAGCAAATCGGGATGGAAGCTGATGGTCTCGCGCCCCGTCTGCTCGGTCACCAGGCGGGCTTCCGTCGCCCGCAGGGTGTAATAGCGCAGGCGGGCGCTTTCGAAATTGGCCTGCGTCGCGGCCGGGTCGATTTCCAGCAGCGGGTCGTTATCCTGTACGAACTGCCCTTCCCTCACGTATACGGCCTTGACGATGCCGCCAGAGAGGTGCTGTACCGCTTTCCGCTTGGTGTCGATCGCCACCACGCCGGAAGTGGGCACGCCTTCGTCCAGGGGCGCGAGCGCCGCCCACAGCAGGAAACCGCCGAAACCGATCGCCAGCACCCGGAAGCCAAGACGGGCCGGCGCGCGGGTGTCGGTGGGCAGTCCCTTGCTTTCGTCTTCGCTTCTGCTCCGTTTGGGCCGGGCAACCGGCTTGGGCGTGAGGACGCTGACCAGCGAATTCGCCGCTTTCCGTGGAGGCGCGGCGGGTAAAGAGCGGCGAGATGCGGACAAGGACCGGCTCGCGGGTACATCGGACACGTCAAATTCTCCCTGCGATTCGCCACCTGGGCATGAAATGGGCCGCTGTCATCACACCGGCATGAACATGGACTTGACCGTCGCGCCGGAGGCGACGCCATGGCCCGCCGCGTTTCCGGTATTGCCGGGAGGCGCGGCCGCCACCATTCCTTCGGTCGCCTTGCCCACGCGCTGGGGCGCTTCCAGCCGCAAAAAGCGGCCTTCTTCCACGAAGAGAATGCGATCCATCGCCGCCATGATTTGTGGACGGTGGCTGATCAGCACCAGCGTCGTACCACGCGCTTTCAACACCATGACCGCTTGCAGCAAGGCGCGGTCGCCGGCATCGTCCAGATTGGCGTTCGGTTCGTCGAGCACCACCAGCCGGGGGTTGCCGTAGATCGCCCGCGCCAGCCCGATGCGTTGGCGCTGGCCGCCGGAGAGGAAGCTGCCGCCTTCGCCGATCGGCGTGTCGTAGCCCTTGGGAAAGCGCAGGATCATTTCGTGTACGCCCGCCTGGCGACAGGCATTGATCACCAATGTGGAATTGATTTCGCCGAAACGGGCCACGTTCTCGGCGATCGTGCCTTCGAAAAGCTCCACGTCCTGGGGCAGGTAGCCCAGATCCGCGCCCAGTTCCGTGCGGCTCAGGCCGCGGATGGGCACGCCGTCGAAGAGCACATTTCCCCGCACATCCGGCCAGATGCCCAAAAGCACCCGCGCCAGCGTGGATTTACCCGAACCCGACGGTCCTTTCACCCCCAGGGCCACGCCGGCGGGAATCTCCAGCGACACATTCCGCAGGATGGGCGTCGAGCCGGCTCCGGCGAGGACATTTTCGAGCCGGATCGACACGCCCGGCGCCTCCGCCTCCACCGTCGCCGCCTTGCGGGCGGGATAGGTTTCCAACGCTTCTTCCAGTTCGAGAAACGCCTTTTTCGTCGCCAGGACGTCCTTCCACGCTTTTATCAGCGCATCCACGGGGTGCGTGGCGCGGCTCATCAGGGCATTGGCCGCGATCATCGCGCCGGGTGAAATCTCACCGTAGATCACCAGCAGCGCGCCCGCGCCCAGGCTCATGGACTGCTGCATCAGGCGCATGAAGCTGGTGACCGATTGCATGCGCGTCTGCGCGTCCAGTCCGCGGCTTCCTTGCAGCAAGGCGTCGAGATGACGGCGCATCCATGACTTGCGCATGTTGCCGAGCATGCCCATGGACTCGATCACCGCCGCGTGCCGCAATCTGGAATCCAGATGACCGCTTTCCTTTTTCTTGGCCGCCTCGGCGGTCTCCAGCGGTTCTTCCATCACCTGCTTGGAGACATAAGCGATGCCGCCCAGAATCGTGCAAAACACGATGGCCAGGACGCCCAGATACGGATGCAGGAGGAAAAGCACCAGAATGTAGGCCGGCGTCCATGGCGCATCCAGCATGGCGAACAGGCCCGCGCCAGTGAGGAATTGGCGCAGTTTGGTGAGGTTCTTGAACAACTGGGCGCTTTCCCGGCCCTGATTGCGCATCTCGAAAGCGGCGCTGAACACGCGCGGGTTGAGCTTCATGTCCAGCCGCACCCCGAGCCGTACCAGCAAGCGCGAGCGCACCCATTCGGAAAAACTCATCACGCCCAGGAAAAAGAGCAACATGAAGGTCACCGCATAGAGCGTGAACTCGCTGTAGCTCACCATCACCCGGTCGAAAATCTGCAACATGTACAGCGTGGGCGTGAGCATCAACAGGTTGATGAGGGCGGTAAACCCCAAGGCGTAGAGAAACTCGCGCCGGAACGAGCACAGGCTGCGGCTCAATTCGCTGCGTCCCGCAAAGACCGCAAGCCCGCGAACAAAGCGCGCGATACTTCCCTTCATGCACGGCTCCCGGCCATCATCACGCCGCCGCCGGCTTGCGGGCGCCGCCGATCGCCGTGACCGGCGCGCGCAGGCGCGGCTTCGCCTGCGGCGATTGCAGCGCGGCAAGCACATCGTTGCGGGGGCCGAACGCCCTGACTTCGCCATCCACCAGCAGCAGCATCAAGTCCGCCATCTCCAGCAGATTCTTGCGGTGCGTCACCACCACGACCGTCGCGCCCGCCGCGCGCAACACCTGCAAGGTATGCATCAGCGCCGCATCGCCCGTTTCATCCAGATTGGCGTTCGGCTCATCGAGCACCACCAGGCGCGGCGAACCGTAGATGGCCCGCGCCAATCCGATACGCTGGCGCATGCCGCCGGAGAGCGTCACGCCCTCATCGCCGACCTTGGTGTTGTAAGCATGCGGCAGTTTCAGGATGAGCTTGTGCAGCCCCGTGATCTTGGCCGCCATCTTGACCTTGCCGGAATCTATCCGGCCAAAGCGGGCGATGTTCTGCGCCACGGTGCCATCGAACAGGGCCACATCCTGTGGCAAGAACCCCACATGCGGGCCCAGTTCCAGCTTGTTCCAGCCCGCCACATCGACGCCATCGAGCCGCACCGCGCCGCCAATGCAGGACCACGCCCCCACCAGCATATGCGCGAGGCTGGACTTGCCCGAAGCCGAAGGCCCGACCACCGCCAGCACGGCGCCCGGCGACACGTCGAAAGAAACATTGCGCAGCACCGGCTTGGCCGCGGGTTGCGCGCCCGGGGCGCGGGCCGTTGCATGTTCCACGACCAACCTGCCCTTGGGCGCGGGCAACGGCAAGCCCGGCTCAAGCTCGGGGATCTTTTCCAGCAGTTCTTCCAGCCGCGTATATGCTTCGCGCGCATTGACCACATTGCGCCATCCGACGATGACCTGCACCAGCGGCGCGAGCGCCCGCCCCGCCAGGATCGAGGCCATCAGAACCAGCCCCGCGCTGCCCGCGAACGCCCCGGTGAGCAGCAGCCACGCCCCCAGCCCGAGCATCAGCGAACTCGAAATCAATTGCACGTATTTCGAGAGCGCGCCGAACACCCCGGCCCGGTCGGAAGCCTGGGCCTGATGGAGCAACAATTCTTTCTGCATTTTCAGCCAGCGCTGGCGCAGGCCGTCCGCCATGCCCATCGCCTGCACCACCTCGCCGTTCCGCAACGACGCTTCAACGAAAGTCTGCGCCTGACTCGCCAGCATGTTGGCCTTCGCCAGCGGCGAACCCGCCGATTGCTTGTTGAAAAAGGTCAGCACGCCCTGAATGACGGCGCTCGCCAGACCAAACCAGCCCAGTACCGGATCGATCCAGAAAATCACTCCGATCAGCAACAGCGCCATCGGGATATCCATTAGCCCCGCCATGGTGGGGCTGCAAATGAACTCCCGCACGGCGGCGAAATCGCGCAACCCCCGCAAGCCCAGGTTGCGCGCGCCGCGCAGGTTGGCCCGGAACACCGCCTCATAGACGCGCACGCCCAGTTCCACATCGAACCCTTCGCCCGCCTGCCGCAGGACGCCATGTCGCGCCCATTGCAAAACTTCCAGCACCACATAGACAAGCGCCAGCAACACCGTGAGCATGGCAAGCGTCATCACGCTGCGGCTGTTGACCACCCGGTCGTAGACTTCCAGCATGTAAAACGAAGGGGCAAGCATCAAAAGGCCGATGACGGCGCTGAAAGCCACCGCGCGCATGAACACCGGCTTTTGCTTGCCCAAGGCAAGGCGCACTTCCGAAACGGGAGATTCTCGACTCATTTTTTAACCCCGCATTTACCGTACATTCCTCGAATCGTACTTTCCACTAACGCTTTATTCTAGACGAAAACCTTTCCCGCCATGCATCCACGGGGAAATATCCCCAGCGCGTCTTCTCCACGCCAAGGACCGCCCGAGTATATACATACGATGCGAGCCTGTCCACAGCCCGGCGAGAATGTGACCGTACAAGGATGTAGCCGCACAACATGGAAACGATGTCCCCGGGCGATACACCGCCAAGCGGGGGAGGGAAGTTCCATCGCAAGAACTTGCCATTGCAAAAGCCGCCTGCCGTCCCCTCCCCCGCTTGCGGGGGAGGGTGCCCCGTCAGGGGCGGGAGAGGGCTTCCAACCATCCGGCGCGCAGCGCCGCTGATTAAAAGAGGGAGGAAGGAGGGGAGACGCTTGTCCACGCCCCACCGCAAAGAAATCAGCGTCGCTGCGCTCCGTATGGAAGGAAACCCTCTCCCGGCCTTCGGCCACCCTCCCCCGCAAGCGGGGGAGGGAAGTTTCATCGCACAAACTCGTCATTACAAAAGCCGCCTGCCGTCCCCTCCCCCGCTTGCGGGGGAGGGTGCCCCGTCAGGGGCGGGAGAGGGTTTCCAACCATCCGGCGCGCAGCGCCGCTGATTAAAAGGGGGAGGAAGGAGCGGGACGCCTGTCCATTCCCCACCGCAAAGAAAACAGCGTCGCTTCGCTCCGTATGGAAGAAAACCCTCTCCCGCCCCTGCCGGGGCACCCTCCCCCGCAAGCGGGGGAGGGGACGGCAGGCGGCTTTCGCAATGGCGAGTTCTTGCGATGGACACTTCCCTCCCCCGCTTGGCGGGCGAGAGGGTGGCCGAAGGCCGGGAGAGGGCTTCCAACTATCCGGCGCGCAGCGCCGCTGATTAAAAAAGGGGAAGAAGGAAGGGAACGCCCGCACATTCCCCGCCGCAAAGAAATCAGCGTCGCTACGCGCCGGATGGTACGACGCCCTCTCCCGCCCCTGACGGGGCACCCTCCCCCGCAAGCGGGGGAGGGGACGGCAGGCGGCTTTCGCAATGGCGAGTTC
>JAIRLA010000126.1 GCA_031259795.1 Azoarcus sp. | reverse complement strand
AAAGTAGCGAGCATGAACGGTTGTGTAGCCCAACGCAAAAGCCAAGGAACGCGCCACGCGCGGCGCGTCCCACCGAAGCGCCATATTAGGCGATGACCTGCGATGATGCAAGAAAGGCTGAATCCGCGAACCGCGAAACGGCGCGGAGGAAGCGTTCGGACGGTTGTGCCCGCGCGGACAGGAAATCGCCATTCGACGCGTGGGAACCGGAACCTGCCACAGATGGTAAACCAGAGCCGGACAGCGGCGCCCGAGTCAGGCCGGGCTGGAAATGGTCTGCCGGATCACGCGCTGCACCATGGCCGCCAGACCCTCGCGGTCGAGTCCGGGGTTGCGGATCGTCCGGATACTGAGTCCTTCGAATATGGCGGCGAGAACCTCGGCCATGCTGGTGAGGGTCGCGTCATCGTCATGCATGCCGTTCATCTGGCGCGCGATGCGCAGGGTTTCGGTCAGGCTCGCCATGCAACAGCAATCGGCGGCATGCACGATGCGGGCCACTTCCGGGTTGCGCGCCGCCTCGGTGATGATTTCGAGCCGGAGCTTGGCCGCGTCGGCATCCAGGTGGTCGCCCACGCACTCGGCGGAGAGCGCGATCATCGTTTCGCGCACGTCGCGGGAAGCGCGCAACTCGGCCCACACGGTCACCATGCGTTCGAGATCACGCTGTACGATGGCGGCGATGATCGCTTCCTTGTTGTCGAAATAATGGTAGATATGCCCCGTGCTCATTCCCGCCAGGCGCGAAATGCGGGCAATGCTCGCACCATGGAAACCGCAGGAACGGAAGCACTGCGCGGCCGCGTCGAGAATCTGGGTGCGCCGGACGGCGGCGCGCGAGCCTTCATCGGCGGGAAGGGGAGAGGGGGCGTCGGCGGTCATATCCATTGCGGGGAAAAACATACATTGCAATACATACTGCGGCTTGTAATTACGGCCACCTTAACATAGAATGAACGTTCAATCTAGAACGGTCACTCAACCACAGTCATTCAACTTCGCCCTTCGCCGACAGAACAATCGTTGACGATGCGGCGCTGGTTTCTTCGCCAAGCGCCGCGGTACGGGGCAGTCCAGCGCCATGCGCGGCGGCATCCTCCAAGCCAAGGGCGCGCCAATCCAACCCCGCCTGATAATCCATTCCCCCATTTCCTATTCTCCACGAGACATCCCATGCATACCCGCTTCCGGCAATCAGCATTTTTCGTGATGGCGCTCGTCGGCGCTTTCCATCTCACCGCTTGCGACTTCAATCCGCTTGATCTGCTGTCGGCGCAGCCGGACGAGGCGGCTTCGGCATTGCCGCCGCCGCCCTCGGTCAGTGTCGTCGTGGCCAAGTCCGAGCCGGCGCCGCTGGTCTCCGAATTGCCGGGCCGCACGACGCCATTCATGGTGGCCGAGTTGCGGCCCCAGGTCACCGGCATCATCCAGAAACGCCTGTTTACCGAAGGCAGCCTGGTCAAGGCCGGACAGACGCTCTACCAGATCGACCCGTCGACCTATCAGGCCGCCTACGACAGCGCCGCCGCTAATCAGGCGCGGGCCGAGGCCAATCTCTACAACGCCCGCCTGAAGGCGAAGCGCTACGCCGAACTGGTCGGGATCGAAGCCGTCAGCAAGCAGGCCAACGACGACGCCGCCGCCGCGCTCAAGCAGGCCGAAGCCGAGGTGGCCGCCGCGCGCGCCGCGCTGGACAAGGCCCGCATCGATCTCGACTTCACCCGGGTGAAGTCGCCGATTCCCGGCCATATCGGGCGCTCGTCGGTCACGCCGGGCGCGCTCGTCACCGCCAATCAGGCCGCCGCGCTCGCCACCGTGCAGCGGCTCGACCCGATTTACGTCGACCTCACCCAATCGAGCGTGGACTTGCAGCGCCTGCGCCGCGACGTGGCTTCGGGCAAGATTTCGCTCACCGACGGCGATATTCCGGTACAACTGATTCTCGAGGACGGCAGCCAGTACGAGCTTCCCGGCAAGCTCGCCTTCTCCGAGGTCTCGGTCGATCCCGGCACCGGCAGCGTGACCCTGCGCGCCAGTTTCCCCAACCCGGACGGCATGCTGCTGCCGGGCATGTACGTGCGCGCCCGCCTGGTCCAGGGCCAGACCGAACAGGCGATCCTGTTGCCGCACGCGGCGGTGGGCCACGATCAGCGCGGCCACTCGCAGGTCATGGTGGTCGACAGCGAGAACAAGATCGAGGCGCGCCCGGTACAGACCCGCGGCGTGATGGGCGACAAATGGATCATCACCGGCGGACTCGCCGCGGGCGAAAAGGTGGTCGTCGAAGGTCTGCAAAAAATCCGTCCGGGACAACCCGTGTTGATCGCCGCCGACGCCCCGGCGGGCGTGGCGCCGACACAAGCCGCCGCCACAGTGGCGAACTGAGGAACGACATCCATGGCCCGCTTTTTCATCGACAGACCGATCTTTGCCTGGGTGATCGCCATCATCATCATGATGGCGGGATTGTTGTCGATCTTCACCCTGCCGGTGCAGCAATACCCGGACATCGCTCCCCCCACGGTCGTCATCAACGCCGACTATCCCGGCGCTTCGGCCAAGGCCGTAGAAGAATCCGTCACGCAGATCATCGAACAGAAGATGACCGGCATCGACGGCCTGCTCTACATGAGTTCCACCAGCAATTCCTACGGGCGCGCCTCGGTCACGCT
>JAIRLA010000077.1 GCA_031259795.1 Azoarcus sp. | reverse complement strand
GGCAGCCGGGCGGGGTGTCTTCGGCCCGCGCCGCGCCGAGGCATGGCAGCAGGAGGGAGAGGACGAGGAGCAGGCGCGGGATCATTGGCTTATCCACGTGCGCTGTCCGTTGTATGCCGGCACAAAAAAAATCCCCGTGGCCTTTGGCCACGGGGAATTTTTTTGTGGACGGACGCCGGAAGACGTTCCGCTTTGCGGAAAATCAGATCAGCAACGTTCGTTCGTTCGTTCGTCCGCAAGAATCGTGCCAAAATCATAGCCGTTCGTCACCTGGAAACATGCCGCATTTGATATGCCAATGCGGCGGGGATGACGCACTGTACATGCGGTTTTTCAGGAATGCAAGCCCAGGATGAAAATATTTCTGCGGCAGTTCTTGGCGTTCCGTGTTCGATTCTGGCCGGGGCTTCGTGAAAAACGGCGCGGCGGGGGAGCGAAGACCTTTCATCAGGGGGCAGGGGGCAGATTCAATCAGCGGCGCTGCGCGCCGGATGGATGGAACTGGATTGCCACGTCGCTGCGCTCCTCGCAATGACGAGGAGGGGCGGTTTTCGCAATGACGGGGGGAGCGAGTTCTTGCGATGGACACTTCCCTCCCCCGCTTGCGGGGGAGGGTGGCCCGCCAGGGCCGGGAGAGGGTTTCGTACCATACGGAGCGCAGCGACGCTGATTTCTTGGCGGTGGGGCGCAGACAGGCGTCTCATTTTTTCGCTTCCTTTTTTTATTCAGCGGCGCTGCGCGCCGGGTAGAACGCGCTGGATTGCCACGCCGCTGCGCTCCTCGCAATGACGAGGTGGAGGGATCTCTCGCAATGACGAGGTGGGGGGATCTCTCGCAATGACGAGGTGGAGGAAGGGCTTTCCCGATCCCCGATGCTACGGCAGGTCTCCGGCGTAGAGCAGCGCTATTTCGCCGCGGGCGCTGCTGGCGGTCACTTCCACGCGTACCGGGCCGTCGCCGTCGCGCAGCGCCGGGCAGCGGAATTCCCAGCCGCAGGTCGCAAGCCGGGGGTCGGCGAACACTTTGGCGACGTCGTCACGCGGCAGGCCGGTTGGACAACGGAACTCTTGTTTTCCAACCCTGATGTCGACGAAATCCACTTGTCCGTCGTCGAGCGAGGCCGCCCAGCCGCGCAGGTAAAGCCCTTTCGCGGCGGACAGGCGCTTTTCGTCTACCCAGCCCCAAGGGCCGTAACGAAAGCCGCCGAGCCGCGAGAGATCGTGCGCGCCACGGCGCGAGGCCACGTATAAGTCTTGCTCGTGCGCCAGGGCGCGCGGAATCCGGTAATAGTCGAATTTTCCGCCTCCCGCGCGCGCCACCGCTTCGCGCACGAAGGCTTCGGTTACGTAGGTCGTGCCGTACAGGCTGGCGTCGAGGTCGGGATTTTCGCTCGACGGGAAAAACAGTATCCCGTTCTCCGGCATGTGCGCGGGATCGGGGAGCAGGCAAATATCGTGGACGGTGAAGCAGACGATGCCTTCTTCCTCGCCGGACAGGCGCAGCAGCCGGGCCAGCCAGGCATGGAACAGCCGGGGAGGCAGATGGGAAAACAGCGACGCCACCCAGATCACGTCGAAACGCTCTCCGGGCTGGAATGCTTCCGGATCGAAAGCCGAGGGAATTGTTTCGACTCCGAAACGTTCCCCGACGAACGCGAGCGCTTCTTCCTGGATTTCGGCGGCGTGGAGGCGCTGCGGTATGGCGTGCCGCAGGAAGCGCAGCAGGCGTCCGAAACCGCAGGCGAAATCCAGTATGTGCAGTGCTTGCGCGCGCTCGCCGAATATGGCGCGTATCACGCTGTATGCCGCCCGGTATTGTTGCAGGGCCACGTTGTAGTACTGGCTGAATGCCGCGTTCGCATCGTTGTGGTGGCGCAGGGAATGCAGGAGCATCTGGTCGGCCGGATGAATGCGCAGGTCGAAGGCGGGCGGCGCTGTTCCGCCAAACGCGGCGCGCGCGATCAGCGCGCGCATCGCTTCGTCGGTACATAGCCGATCCACCTCCCTGAGCAGCGCGTCTTCGTTTGCCATGAGCATTCCCTCGTTTTGTCCGGAGCGTAACATTATCACTTCTTTGGCCGCGTTCCCGTTTTGCGGGCCGGAAACAAAAAGCCCCGCGTGCGCGGGGCTTTCCGTTCCGGGAAGCAATCCGGTCGAAACCGGACGCTATCCAGGGATACTGCGGGATGCTTCGATCAGGCGGCGCTCTTCTTGGAAGAGGAGCTGGCCTTGGTGGTCGTGCTGACCGCCTTGACGGTGGCGCTGGTCGCCGCGGCGACATTGGCTTCGGCGATTTCGGTCGCCTGCTTGACGGCCTTGGAGAAATTGTCGTAGGCGCTGTTGGCGGCGGCGATGGCCGACTTCACGGCGGCGACGGCAACGTCGGAACCGGCGGGCGCGGACTTGGCGGCCTTGTCGAGCACGGACGAGACGTTCTTGTTCAGCTCGGCAAGCTGGTTTTCCAGCACTTTCGCCAGTTCTTCCTGCCCTTGCGAGGCGATTTCATAAACGCTGCGGGCATAGGCGACCGACTTTTCCAACAGCGGCTGGATCAGCGAGGACTGGAGGGAAACCAGTTCTTGTACATCCTTGGTGCCGAGCAGGGCCTTGGTGCTGGACACGCTGTCTTCGAGTACGGAGCGCGCGGTGTTGAGGTTGAGGGCGGCCAGGCGCTCGGCATTGGCAAAGGCGCTGTTGGTGAGGCCCAACAGGGTTTCGATGTTGGCCTTGTTGGCTGCGGCGAATTGTTCGGGATTGAACGTCGACATGGGATACTCCAGAAAATGATGTGGAAAAACTACAACGCGGAACTGCCAGGACACTGCATACCACCGAGGTTGGGGGGAGGATGCCGCTAGTCTGTTGCTGTGCAGCATCAAGTTTTTTTTCGGATTATATGCAAGCGATTTTGATTGTCAACAGGTTTTGTGCGATGCACAAATAAATTTTGCACGATTTTATTTTCCACTTCCGGTTTCCGGCTCGGGCGCCGAGCCGTTTTCTTTCCCGGTCTTGCCATTGTTCTTGGAGTGGATGACAACGGTGACGCGCTTTTCGCCGCCGGGCTCCACATGCCCGGGCGCATTGGTGACAAGGTAGTTTTCGCTGGCGGCGTCATATTCGATGTACTGGCCGCTTACCTTGTCGCCGCCGCTTTGCACTTGGGCGCGCTCGTTGCGTCCGTCGTATTCGATGCGCTCGGCCTCGCCATTGACCCACACGTCGCTGTCGGCGCGCTTCTGGCGGAAAGAGGCGAGACGCCCGCGCCCGCCGGTGGCGACGCCATGCTGGAAACCGTTGGCGTCCTGGGTGACGACGAGCTTGTCGCCCCTGATCGACAACGAACCCTGGGTGAGCACGACATTGCCTTCGAACACATGAATCTTGTTGCGATCGTCTACCCGCACCTGGTCGGCCTCGATGCTGACCGGCTGGCCGCTGTTGCCTTGCTGGGCGGGTGCGGAAGCGGGCGCGAACAGCAGGGCGGCGAGGAAAAGGGAAACGGGGATGACGGCGGGCGCGCCGCGCGCGGCAAGAGCGGTTGACGCAAAAGCGGTTGACATCAGGGGTTCCTCTGGCGGCGGGGAAAGATCATGCGGACTTTCCCGGCGAGTTTCATGTTGCCGAACAAATTGTCGGCCTCGATGCCGTTGGCCTCGGCGCGGGCGTTTCCCCGGACAAGGCGCACCGGCGCGCTGCTCGCGGCGCGTTGCGCATCCGGCCATACGGCAAGGCGATCCGAAGAAAAATGCATGGCGGAATCCGGCTCGCCTTCGTGCCGGGCTTCGACATTGCCGTAGAGATCCACGCGCTCGCCTCCGGGAGCGACTTCGCCGCGGTCGGCGTCGATCCGCATGCGCCGGGTCTGGGTGAAAAGTTGCAGGCGCGGCTGTTCGGCCACGGTGACGCCGTTGTGCGGCAGGTGGGTCAGGCGCGGAGAGTCGAGCGTATAGCGCAGCGCGCCGTCATGGGAAAAGCCGGATATGCGCACTTTGTCGGCGACGAAATCGGGCGTCTGGTTTTCCGCCGCCGCCGCCGCCGGTTCGGGCGCGCGGGTCAGATGTTCGAGCCAGATCGAACCGGCGGCCAGCAGCGCCGCGATCGCCACCGGGTAGAAGCGGTAAGCCGGATGCAAGCCGTGGCCGTGCATCAGATCACCCCCGCCTGCATCAAGTCGTGCGTATTGAGCGCGCCGGCAAGGACGCCTTCGCCATCGACCACCAGCAATTGGCTGATGCGCAGGCGCTCCATCATTTCGGCGGCTTCGACCGCGAGGGCGTCCGGGCCGATGGTGTGCGGGCCGCGGGTGATTACCTCGGCAAGCCGCGCGGCGCGCACGTCGATGCCGTTTTCCAGGGCGCGGCGCAGATCGCCGTCGGTGAAAATGCCCTCGGGCTTGCCGGACGGCGCCACCGCCACCGCCATGCCCATGCCGCCGCGCGTCATGACGAGCAGGGCTTCGCCGAGGAAGGCTTCGCCCGTCACCGCCGGCACGCGCTCGCGCGGACGCATGACATCGCGCACATGGGTGAGCAGCCGCCGTCCGAGGCTGCCGCCGGGGTGCGAGCGCGCGAAATCTTCCGCGCCGAAACCGCGCGCATCGAGCAAAGCCACCGCGAGCGCGTCCGACAGGGCCAGTTCGGCGGTCGTGCTGGCGGTGGGCGCGAGATTGAGCGGGCAAGCCTCCTCGTCGACCGCGGCATCGAGATGCACATCGGCTTCGCGCGCAAGCGGCGAAGCGCCGTCGCCGGTCATGGCGATGAGACGCGCGCCGCGCCGTTTGACCAGCGGCACGATGGTGAGCAGCTCGGCGCTTGCGCCCGAGTTCGAGATGGCGATGACGATATCTTCGGCGGCGATCATGCCGAGATCGCCATGCGCGGCTTCGGCGGCGTGCACGAAATAAGCGGGGGTGCCGGTGCTCGCCAGCGTGGCCGCGAACTTGCGCGCGATGTGGCCGGACTTGCCGATGCCGCTGACGATGACCCGGCCCCGGCACTGGAGGATCAGGGCGATGGCCTGCTCGAACGCTTCGCCCAGCCGCCCGGCGAGCGCGGCCACGGCGGCGGCCTCGATTTCGAGCACGCGGCGGCCAAGCTGGAGGGCGCGGGAGAGACTGGACTGCGGAGGCATCGCGTTCATGCGGACGGAGGGAAAGCTGGGCCGATGCATTGTATAACAGCCAGGGCGCGCTCCCCGGCGACCGGCGGATAAGAAAGGGGACGCCCGTCCACCCTTCACCGCAAGGAAATCAGCGTCGCTGCGCTCCGCAAGGTTGCCCCCCTCTCCCTGGCCCTCTCCCCCCTGCGGGGGCATAGGCATCTACACACTGTATTTCCCCTGTTAATGTTGATACAAAATGCCTGCTCGCTGTTTTGCGTCCATACTGCCTCTCGCGCTGTTTTAAGCAAATATTGTGCCAATTAAT
>JAIRLA010000042.1 GCA_031259795.1 Azoarcus sp. | reverse complement strand
GTGCGCACCCATTGGGGCATCGAAAATGGCCTGCACTGGTGTCTGGACATGACCTTTGGCGAGGATGCCAGCCTCGTTCGCCTGCGCAACGCCGCACAGAATTTCTCTTTCCTGCGCCGTCTTGCCTTGAATCTCCTCCGCGCCGACACCTCCCGTTCCATCAGCCTGCCCAGAAAACTCAAAACCGCTGCGTACAATCCGGATTATCTGGCTACCGCCCTGCAATTACGTAAAATTTGATGCTCCGGCCCTGGGGGGAATGGCGGTTCAGTTAAAGAAAGCGGCGGCCATATCTTCCGCGCGCGAGGCCGCGCAGCAAGCACAGAGGCAGGAATTCGGCAAGGCGGAACGCGACACATATGGGGCGAAGCGCTGAATCGCGGCCGGCGCGGTCCATATTCCCAAGGCTGTTTCCGGGGCGGGACGCGCCCATTGCGCCGCGAAGCAAACAGCGCTACACAGCCGGCGGTCGCGGCCCGGAATCTGGTGACGGCGGCGGGGAGTCAACAGCGACGCTGACTTGCCAGACCAGTTCCCGCGCCCGCCCGCCAGTCTGCTGTTATGGCGGCTGGAAACGAGCCGGGTGTGACCGGCATGTTATAGTGCCCCCCCTTGGCTTTTCGCCGATCTTGCCTGTTTCCCCGGATTTCCACACCCGTGTTCCGACGCCGCCGTTTCACCGGACTGTTCTTGGCGTGCCTGCTTCTTGCGATGCAGGGGTTCTGGCTCGTCCATGGTCTTGAGCACGACCTCGGGGGCGCGGACGACGGGGATGCGGTGTGCGAATTCTGCCTTGCCATGCATGGCATGGGCGCGGCTTTGTCCGGCGCGGAGCGTACCGTCGCGGTGGTCTTCGCCGCTGTTCCCTTGGCGGGGGAGGCATGCGCCGTTCGTGGCGATGCCGATCCGGTCCAGCCCCGGCAGCAGGGGCCGCCGCTGTTCTCCTGAAAAACTTCTTTTCGTGTTGGCGCTTGCGGGCTGTTTTGTCCGCGAGCGCCGCGTGTTTTGTTTTTTCAGGAGTCAGACATGCAATCCAGAGTATTGCTTGCCGCCATGGCCTGCGCTTTCGTATGGCCGGCGGCGGCGGCGGAAAACCCGGAAAGCGCGCAACTGGCCGCCGAGTTGGCGGCGCTGCGGGAGCAGATCGCGCAGATGAAGACGGCCTACGAGGGCCGTATCGCGGCATTGGAAGAGAAGCTGGCAAGCGCCCGGCGGGAGGAGCGCGTCGACGCGGCGGCGTCCGCTCCGCCGCCGCCCGCCCAGAGCGCCGCGCGCGGCGCGTCCGCTTTCAACCCGGAGGTTTCGCTGGTTCTCCAGGGGGCGTATACGAGCCGCAAGGAGGTGGAGGAGCGCCATATCGGCGGCTTCGTGCCCGCCGCGCATCATCATGACGAGGATGGGCATGGCGGCGACCGGCGCGGCCTGACGCTGGATCACACCGAACTCGTGCTCGCGGCCAACATCGACCCGAATTTCCGCGGCCAGGCCACGCTCGCCGTGCTCGATGGCGAGGTGGAGCTGGAAGAGGCCTGGTTCCAGACGACGGCGCTGGGGCATGGCGCGGGCATCAAGGCGGGGCGCTTTCTTTCCGGCATCGGTTATCTGAACGAGCAGCACGCGCATCAGTGGGACTTTTATGAGCAGCCTTTGATGTACAAGGCGTTGTTCGGCGAGCACGGTTATACGCAGGACGGCGTGCAGGTGAAATGGGTCGCGCCGCTCGCGGCGTTTGTCGAATTGGGCGTGGAGGCCGGGCGGGGGCAGAATTTCCCCGGCGATGAGCGCAATCTCGATGGTTTCAACAGCCGCGCTGTTTTCGCCCGCGTCGGCGGCGACATCGGCGCGTCGCACAGTTGGCGGGCGGGGTTGTCGTGGCTGCAAACCCGCGCCGATGCGCGCGAAAACCATTTCGAGTCGGAGGCTTTCGGCGAGGTGCATGGCGCGTTTTCCGGGCGGAGCCGGATGTGGATCGCCGATCTGGTCTATAAATGGGCGCCGGACGGCAATCCCGCCCGGCGCAATTTCAAGTTGCAGGCCGAATATTTCCAGCGCAAGGAAAGCGGCCATCTGGCGGTGGAGGATGAGGAAGGGGGCGAAGCGCTCGAAAGTCCGTGGCGGACGCGCCAATCCGGTTATTACATCGCGGGGGTCTATCAGTTCGCGCCCAACTGGCGCGCCGGTCTGCGCTACGACCAGTTGCGCAGCGGGCGGCAGTTCCTCGGCGACAATCCGGCGGGGATCGATCTCGTCGACTACCGCCCGCGCCGCTTTTCGGCGATGGTCGATTATAGCTGGAGCGAGTTTTCCCGCCTGCGCCTGCAATGGTCGCGCGACCGCGCCATGCCCGGCGTGACCGATAATCAGGTGACGCTGCAATATGTGATGAGCCTGGGCAGCCATGGCGCGCACAAGTTCTGAGCGGGGAGGGCGGCCATGGCGAAATGCGTGATGAAACATCTCCTGGCGCTGTTGCTTTTCCTGTGCGCCGCGCCCGCGCTGGCGGCGGTGAAGGTGCTGGCGACCGTGCCGGAGTGGGGGGCGCTGGCGCGGGAGATCGGCGGCGAGCGGGTCGAGGCGACAAGCGCCACTAGCGCGCTGCAAGACCCGCATCGCATCGAGGCGCGGCCTTCGCTGATTGCGCGCGCCCGCGCCGCCGATCTTCTCATCGCGGTCGGGGCGGAGCTGGAAATCGGCTGGTTGCCCGTCCTGTTGCGGGAATCGGGCAACCGCCGCATCCAGCCGGGGCAGCCCGGTCATCTGGAAGCCGCGGCGCTGGTGCGGCTGCGCGATGTGCCGGAGACGGTCGACCGCGCCATGGGCGATGTGCATGCGGCGGGCGATCCGCATTTCCATCTCGATCCGCGCAACATCGTCCCCGTCGCCGAGGCCCTGGCCGAACGCCTGGCGCAAATCGACCCCGCCGGGGCGCAGGACTACCGCGCCAACCTCGCCCGTTTCCTGGCGCGTTGGCGGGACGCCATCGCGCGTTGGGAAGGGGAAGGCGCAAGTCTCAGGGGCGTGTCCTTTTTGCAGGCGCATCGCTCCTTTGGCTATCTCGCGCACTGGCTCGGGCTGGAAAATCGCGGCGAACTGGAGCCCAAACCCGGCATCGAGCCGGGCAGCGGCCATTTGAGCCGCCTCGTCGACCGCCAGCGCCGCGCCCCCGCCGCCATGATCCTGCGCGCCGCTTATCAGGACGAGCGCGCCGGGCGCTGGGTGGCCGAACATACGGGTATCCCGCTCGTGATGCTCCCCTATACCGTGGGCGGCACGCCGCGGGCCGGAGACTTGTTCGGCCTTTTCGATGACACGCTGGCGCGGCTGAAAAGCGCCGTCTCCAGCGCGCCGCCGTGAAACTGCTGCAAACCGTGGGACTGGCCGCCGGTTGGCGGCGGCCAGTCCATCGCCCGCTCAGCTTCTCATTGGCGCGCGGCGAAATCCTCGCCCTGGCCGGTCCCAACGGCGCGGGAAAAAGCACCGTGCTGGCGGCGCTGGCGGGCGGCGGCGCGCGGATCTTCGCTGGTGAAATCCGCCTCGCGCCGGGCGCGCGCACCGGATTCCAGACACAGCACGCCCCCCCCGTGGCGGGCGTGCCGCTCTCCGGCGCGGAACTGTTGGCGCTGACCGGCGCCCGTCCGGATGGCCTGCCGGATTGGTCGATGGCCTGTCTGCATCGCCGTCTGGACAAGCTCTCCGGCGGTCAGCGGCAATATCTGGCGCTGTGGTCGATCCTGCAAGCGCCCGCCGATCTGCTCCTGCTGGACGAACCCGGCAATCATCTGGACAGGGCCGGCGCCGCTAGCCTGCCGTCCGCTTTGCGCGCGCGGGCGGGGCAGGGGGCGGGCATCGTCCTGGTGAGCCACGACACGGCACTGGCGCAAGCATGCTGCGACCGCATGTTGCAGGTGGAGCCGTGCGATGACTGACTTCCTGCCGCAACTGGCGCTTTTCTGGCGGCCCGCCCTGACCGGCGCTCTGCTGGCGCTGCTGTTGCCGTGCCTCGGCCTGTATTTGCGCATGCGCCAGGAATATTGGGCCGCGCTCGCTTACGGGCAAGTCGGCGCGGCGGGGGCGCTGGGGGCGCTGACGCTGGGCGTCCCGCCCATCGCGGGCGGCCTCGCCGCCAGCCTGGTCGTGGCCGGTATGAAACATCCGCTGGAAAAACACTTGCCGTCGACGGGAATCTTCCCGCTGCTCTTCATCCTCGGCTGGAGCGCCAGCCTGCTCCTGACCGCCAACCTGCCCGGCGTAGAACGGCTGGGCGCGGCGCTCTTCGAGGGGCAGCTTTATTTCGCCGGCGTGGAGATGCTGGTCGGCGCGGCGCTGGCGCTGGCCGCGTGCGGCATCTTCCTGTGGCGGACGGGGCCGCTTCTCCTCCTCGTCCGCCTGCATCCCGCGCATTTCCGCGCCCAGCGCCTGCCCGCGTGGGCGGCGGGCGCGGGCTTCGACCTGCTGGTCGCGGCTTCGCTCGCGCTGGCGGTCATGAGCCTGGGGGTGATGGGCGCCTTCGCGTTGATTTTCGTACCGCCATGGCTGGCCTTCGCCATCGCGCCAAGCTGGCGCGCCGCCCTCGCCATCGCGCCAGCGCTGGCGTTGTTCGCCTACACGCTGGCCTTCGCGCTCGCCCTGATCCACGACCAGCCTTTCGGGCCGGTACTGGCGTTGGCGCAAGGAGTACTGGCGCCAGCAGGCGCGGCCATCGCCGCAGCATGGCATGGCGGCGCGAAAAAGGCGTGAATCAGCGTCGCTGCGCTCCTCGCAATGACGAGTTCTCCCGACGGGACGCCCGTCCGTACCCCACCGCCAAGAAATCAGCGTCGCTTCGCTCCGTATGGTTGGAAACCCTCTCCCGCCCCTGACGGGGCACCCTCCCCCGCAAGCGGGGGGAGCAACTGTCTTCCGAGTCAAGAGCAATGAAGAGCTTCATCCCAGGCTTTTCCGGTTCGGACCATGGCATTGAGGATGGTCAAAAGTTTGCGCATACACGCGACGATGGCGACCTTCTTGGGCTTCCCCGCGCCGACGAGGCGGTTGTAGAACGTCTTGATGACGACATTGAAACGAATAGCCG
>JAIRLA010000022.1 GCA_031259795.1 Azoarcus sp. | reverse complement strand
TGATCCCCGATCCCCGATTCCCAGCCGCCTCCCAGCGCCTTGTAGAGATTGACCGTGTCTGTCAGCCGTGTCAGCCGCAGTTGCGCGAGTTGATCCTGTACCGAGAAGCGGGTGCGCTGGGCGTCGAGTACGGTGAGCAGATCGTCCGCGCCTTCGCGGTAGCGCAGTTCGGCGAGCTTGAGCGAGCGTTCGGCTTCGGCGAGGATCTGGATCTGGGCTTCTTCCTGGCGGGCGTCGAGGGTGATGCTGGAGAGGGCGTCTTCGACTTCTTTCAGGGCGGTGAGGATGGTCTTGCGGTAGGTTTCGAGCAACTCGCGTTCGCGCGAACGGGCGCTGTCGACGAGGGCGCGCAGGCGTCCGCCGTCGAAGATCGTTTGCACGAGCGCCGCCGATAAGGAGAGGGAGGAGGAGGGGTCGGCGAGCGAGAGCAGGAATTCGCTCGCCAGTCCGCCGCCGGCGGAAAGCGAGATGCGCGGGAAAAGTTCGGCGCGCGCGGCGCCGATGTCGGCGGCGGCGGCGGCGAGGCGGGCTTCGGCGCTGGCAATGTCGGGACGGCGCAGCAATAGTTCGGAGGGCAGGCCGGGAGCGACGGCGGGAATGGCGAGCGCCGTGATCGAGGTGGTATCCGCTTGCGTGAGCGCATCCGCGCCGGGCGGATGGCCGCGCAGGATGTCGAGTGCGCCGCTGATCTGGCGCGCCTGTACTTCCAGCGGTTCGATCTGGGCGCGCTGGTTGAGCACGGTGGTCTGCTGGCGGGAAAGATCGAGGGCCGAAGCCGCGCCGTTGCGGTGGCGGGCTTCGACCACTTTGAGGACGCGCTCGGCAATGGCCAGGTTTTCGCGCGCGATCTTCAGCCGTTCGATGTACGCCAGGTATTGGAACCATGTCGTGGCGACATTGGCGGCCAGCGACAGGCGGGCGCTGTCGTAATCGTGGCGGCTGGCGGTGAGGCTGGCCGCGCCGCTGTCGATGGAGGCGGCAACGCGCCCCCACAGGTCGAGTTCGTAGCTGGAGGAGAGGTTGAGCGCGGAGCTTTCGCGCTCGCTCACGGCGTTGGCGCCGCGATCGCCGGCGTTGCTGCGGCTCCAGCCGCTGTTGCCGGAAAGACTCAGGCCGGGCAGGATCGACGAGCGCGACGAGCGCAGGGCCAGTTCGGCCTGGATGACGCGCTCGCCCTGTGCGCGCAGGTCGGGACTGCCGGTAAAGGCGTCGGCGATGAGGGCGTCGAGCCGGGGGGAGGCGAAGCCGCGCCACCAGTCGGCGGCGGGCGGGGCGGCGTCGGCGCTGGCGGGATCGGCTTCATTCCATTGCGCGGGCAGGTCGAGGCCGGGACGGGCGGCCGGGCCGGTGAAGGAGCAGGCGGCAAGCGCCAGGGCGCAGGCGAGCGTGGAGAGTGCGGGAAGGATCTTCATCTCTGGAATCGGGTGTGGCCGGAGGGGCGGTGACGGTTTCCGTTGTTGTGCGAGGGGCTTTTGCCGGTGTTGCGCGCGGGCGGGTGTGGCCGTTCCGCGCGGGGCGCTCTGGGCTTGGCGTCATGTCCCGGATGCCGGTCATGCGGCGGAGTGTGCGCGCCGGGGCCGGGGCCGGGGCGGTGATTATCGCCATGCTTCCCCTTGCCCCGCGGCGGCGGGTGGTTCTTGCCCGGATGCGGTTTGGGGTGTGGTTTGGGATGCGGCTTGTACACGATGGCCGGCGGGTGGTGGTGATCGCGCCGCGCGGGCGGATGGCGGTAATGACGATGGCGGCGGTGGTGGTGGTGTTCGATCGTTACATCGGGCAGGTACCAGATGGCGTAGGGGTCGGGAGGATCGTAATAAACCGGCCCGCGATGGTGGTGGCAGCCGGCAAGGGACAGGACGGCGAATACGGCGAGCGGGAAAAGCAACCACGGTTTCATGACGTTTGCTCCTGTGCGCGGTTCATTCCGATTTTCATTTCATTCCGAGGCGAGCGCGACGACCGGATCGAGGCGGGCGGCCTTGCGCGCCGGCAGATAGCCGAATACCAGACCCGTGGCGAAGGCGCAACTGAAGGCGAGCAGTACCGGCGCGACCGAGTAGCGGATGGGGTTGCCGAGAGTCTGGATGAGGGCGGCGGCGGCCAGGCCGAACACGACGCCGATGAGACCGCCGAGCGCGGAGACGACCAGCGCTTCGACGAGGAATTGCTGGAGGATGTTCTTCATGCGCGCGCCGGTGGCCATGCGGATGCCGATCTCGCGCGTGCGTTCGGTGACCGACACCAGCATGATGTTCATCACGCCGATGCCGCCCACGAGCAGCGAGATGGCCGCCACCGCGCCGAGCAGGATGGTCAGGGTGTTCTGCGCGTCCGAGACGGTGTCGATGAACGCCGCCATGTTGTTGATCTGGAAATCCTCGACGCTGTGGCGCGCCAGCAGCAGGTTGTGTACGGCGGCCTGTGTTTCGTCGATGCGCGCGACATCATCGACGGCGACGGTGACATTGCGCAGGAAGCGCTGTCCGGTGACGCGCATGCTGCCGGTGGTGTAGGGAATGAGCGCGATGTCGTCCTGATCCTGCCCGAAACCCGTGGCGCCCTTGGCGATCATGGTGCCGATGACCTGGAAGGGAATGTTGTTGACCAGCACGAACTGGCCGACCGGTTCGACGTCCGGGAAGAGCGCCTTCGCCACGGTCTGTCCGAGCACGGCGACGGCGGCATAGCTGGCCTCGTCCTCGGCGCTGAAGAAGGCGCCGCTCGCCAGGTTCCAGTTGCGCGCGATGACGTAGTCCCACGAAGTGGCGTTGATGCTGGCGCGGTGGTCGGTGTTGCCCGCGCGCAAGGTGACGTTGGCGCTTTGTTCCGGCACGGCGGCCAGCACGTTGTCGAGTCCGGCGATGGCCTTGACATCTTCGACGACCAGGGTGGCGGTAGTGTCGCGCCCGCGCTGGTTGGGCGCGCCGGGGCGCACCGTGAGCAGGTTGGTGCCCATGGCGCTGATCCGGTCGACGACTGCCTGCTTGGCGCCGTCGCCGATGGCGAGCATGGCGATGACCGAGGCGACGCCGATGACGATGCCGAGCAGCGTGAGCGCCGAGCGGAAGAGGTTGGCCCGCAGCGCCCGCAGCGCCGTGCGGGTGGCCTCGATGAGGTCGGTCATCGGCGAACTGCGGTCGATATGCGGCGCGAAATCCGGCTCGGGGCCTTCGGGACGCCGCGGGCCGGGATCGGAGAGGATGGCGCCGTCGCGGATCTCGATGACGCGGTGCGCCAGCGCGGCGATTTCGTGCGAGTGGGTGATGAGGATGATGGTGTGCCCCTCGGCGGACAGGCGGGTGAGCAGCTTCATCACCTCCTCGCCGCTCTTGCTGTCGAGCGCGCCGGTCGGTTCGTCGGCGAGGATGATGCGCCCGCCGTTCATCAGCGCCCGCGCCACCGATACCCGTTGCTGCTGTCCGCCGGAGAGCTGGCTGGGGCGATGGCCGCCGCGGTCGGCAAGCCCGAGCGTGGCGAGCAGATCTTCGGCGCGCGCATGGCGCTCAGTGGGCGGCATGCCGGAATAGACCGCGGGCACTTCGACGTTTTCGCGCGCGCTGGAGCCGCCGAGCAGGTTATAGCTCTGGAATACGAAGCCGAAAGTCTCGCGGCGCATGCGCGCCAGTTCGTCGCGGTCGAGCCTGGCCACGTCCTGCCCCATGAAGCGGTAGGTGCCGGAGCTTGGGCGGTCGAGGCAGCCGAGGATGTTCATCAACGTCGATTTGCCCGACCCCGACGCGCCGACGATGGCGACGAATTCGCCGGGATAGATGGCGAGGTCGATGCCGTGCAGCACCTTGGTTTGTATCTCGCCGTTGATGAAGCTGCGGGTGATGCCGGAGAGTTCGATCAGGGGACGGGGGGCGTTGCCCGTGGCGGACGTGTTCATAGACGTGGCGGCATGCCGGAACGGCGCATGTTGGCGGGTTGGGCGACTTGTTGTGCCTGGTTGGCGAGGCCGGAGACGACCTTTTCGCCTTCGTCGAGGCCGCTGATGACCTGTGCGTGCACGCGATTGCTGACGCCGATTTCCACCGTGCGCTCGCCGAGCTTGCCGTTGGCTTCGAGCACTTTCACCGTGGCGCGGCGCGGGCGCGGGCGCGGCGCGGCGGCGGCGGCGTCACCGGCGGGCGCGCCCGCGGTGTCCGGACGCGGCGGACGCATGCCGCCCATCCGCTCGCCGCCTCTGCCGGGCCGTTCGCCATTGCCCGCCCGTTCGCCGCCCCTGGGCCGTTCACCATTGCCCGCCCGTTCACCGCTTCTGGCCCGTTCACGTTCGCCGCCCGCGCCTCTGGATGGGCGGGCGGATTGCTGCAAGGCGCCCATCGGAATCTGGAGCACATCCTTTGCCTGCTCGACGATGAAGAACACCTGCGCCGTCATGTTGGTCATCAGGCGGCCATCCGGATTGGGAACGTCGAAAAGCGCGTTGTAGAGCACGACATTGTTGGTCGTGGTCGGCGTGGGTTCGATCTGGCCGAGCGTACCGTACCAGCGCTGGTTCTGGCTGCCCAGAGTGGTGAAGTAAACCTGCATGCCCGGGCGCAGGCGGCCGATATCGGCCTCCGAAACCTGGGTCTGCACGGTCATCGTCGTCAGGTCGGCGACCCGCAGGATGGTCGGGGCCTGCTGATTGGTATTGAGCGTCTGGCCCTGGCGGGCGCTGATCGACACCACGGTGCCGTCCATCGGCGCGAGCACGCGCGCATATTGCAGATTGGCCGTGTCGCCGCGCAGGGAAGATTCGGTCTGTTCGATCTGGGCGCGCAGCGCTTCGAGCGAAGCCTCGGCGGATTTCAATCCCGCTTCGGAAGTTTGCAGGCTCTCGACAGTGGTGGCGTCCTCGGCCATCAGCGCTTTCTGGCGGCGGTACTGGATTTGCGCCAGCGCCAGTTGCGCCTCGCGCTCCTTGAGCTGCGCGCGCTGATTGCGCAACTGGGCGCGGGAAGCGTCGACCTTGGAAAGATAAACGGTCGGGTCGATCTCGGCGAGCAGATCGCCCGCCTTGACTTCGGAGCCGACCTTGACATGGATTTTCTGGAGTTGTCCCGAGACCTGCGCGCCGACATCGACATAATCGCGCGGCTGCAAGGTGCCGGTGGCGGTGACGACGTCCTCGATGTCGCCGCGCTGCACGGTGGCGAACTGATAGTTTGCGATCACGTCGCCGCCGTTGGACAGGCGCGTACCGGCGAACCAGCCGCAGGCGGCCAGCGCGGAGATGCCGACGACAATCAGCGCACGGCGCGGCCAGTGGCGGACAAATGTTTTTTCAGGGGTATTCATGATGGAATTATTGAATGAAGAGTCGGGAGCAGGCATGGCGTGTATGTCCGGGGCGTGAGCATAAAAGAGCGAGAGGCGGGACGGGTACCGTTTTGTATCGCGCACGTATCGAAATATCGCCGGGGCGAGG
>JAIRLA010000284.1 GCA_031259795.1 Azoarcus sp. | reverse complement strand
TGCCTCGAAGCCGATGGCCTGTACAAACTCTACTTCTGCCATCATCATTTTCATTCATTCGATTCGAGAGAATCGAATGTCATTTAGACTGTTACCCATGTCTTGGCACACCTGTTACCTATGTCTCCAGTCTGTACAAAGCGGGCGAGAGGGTGGCCGAAGGCCGGGAGAGGGCTTCCAACCATACGGAGCGAAGCGACGCTAATTAAAAAGGGGGTGGGAGGAAGGGGACGCCTGTCCACTCCCCGCCGCCAAGAAAACAGCGTCGCTTCGCTCCGGTTGGTTGGAACTGGATTGCCACGTCGCTGCGCTCCTCGCAATGACGAGTTCTCCCACCGGGACGCTTGTCCATGCCCCACCGCCAAGAAATCAGCGTCGCTACGCTCCGTATGGAAGGACACCCTCTCCCGCCCCTGACGGGGCACCCTCCCCCGCAAGCGGGGGAGGGGACGGGGCAGGCGCTTTACAGTAGTGGGAAGGGCGGGCTGGCGGCTGTGATTGGGGGAGGGGCGTTCCGTTGCAAGGAAGGTAAAGCGTTGTCGGTGCGATGAACCTTCCCTCCCCCGCAAGCGGGGGAGGGAAGTGTCCATCGCAATGACGAGGGGGGAGGATTGTCGCGGCGACAAGCGCCTCGCAATAACAAATCCCCCCCAAACAGATCTGATCCCCGATCCCCGAAGAGACCGCCGTCGAGCCGCCCTGGCCGCGAACCCATGGCGTTTGTGCATGGCGCCAGCTATAGTGCGGGCATTGTTTTCCTTTTCCCCCCGCACATGCAGCTCGTCCTGATCAGCGGTCTCTCCGGTTCGGGCAAAAGCGTCGCGCTCAAGGCGCTTGAAGACGCGGGGTATTTTGCTGTCGATAACCTGCCCGCCATGCTGCTGCCGCAATTGGTGTCCACCTTGCGCGGCAGCGGCTACCGGCACGCGGCGGTGGCGGTCGATGTGCGCTCCGGCGAGAGCATCAAGGCGCTGCCGCGCCAGATGGGGAGGCTGCGCGAAACCGTCGACGATGTGCGTTTCATCTTTCTCGAAGCGCGCGACGACACCATGATTGCCCGCTTTTCCGAGACCCGCCGCCGCCATCCGCTGGCCGGCGAGGGCGTGTCGCTCGAGGAGGCGATCCGCCAGGAGCGCGAGGTGCTGGAGGACGTTTCTATGCTTGGGCATCGCATCGACACCAGCGACATGCCCGCCAACGCGCTGCGCAACAGGGTGCGGGATTTCGTCGGGGCCGGGGCGGGCGAGGGGTTGACCTTGACGTTCCAATCCTTCGGTTTCAAGTACGGCATTCCGCTCGATGCCGACATGGTGTTCGATGTGCGCTGCCTGCCCAATCCGCATTACGACCTGGATTTGCGCCCCCTGACCGGGAATGACCCGGAGGTGATCGCGTTTTTCGAGGAACACGCCGAGGTCGCCCGCATGGTGGAGGATATCCGCCGCTTCGTCGCGGACTGGCTGCCGCGCTTCATCCACGATAACCGCAGCTACCTCACCGTGGCCATCGGCTGCACGGGCGGGCAGCACCGCTCGATCTATGTCGCCGAACGCTTGGCCGAGAGTTTCCGTTCCGCCTGCCAGGTTCTCGTCCGCCATCGCGCGGCGACGCGGCGGGCGGATGATCGCGCGCGGGATTGTTGATGCGCCTGTCCGGCGCGTGGCGCGGATTGCTGCGGCCCGGCGATTGGGGCGTCGTGGCGCTCGGGATTGCGTTGTGCGTCTACGCCGGCTTCTGGCTCTGGCGCGGTGGCGCGCCCGATGGCGCCATTGTGCGCGCGGGCGGCCAGGTCTTCGCCGAAGCGGATCTTTCCCGCCCCCGCCGCATCGAGGCGCCGGGGCCGTTGGGCCTGACCGTGATCGAGATCGAACCCGGCCGCGCCCGCGTCGTTTCCGATCCGGGGCCGCGCCAATACTGCGTGCGCCAGGGCTGGCTGACCCGCGCGGGCGCGGTGGCGATCTGTGCGCCGAATGAAGTCACCCTGATGCTGACCGGGCGGGGAGGCGAATATGACTCGCTCAGTTATTGAACTCATCCCGGACGCCGAGGATCGCCGCGTGGCGCATCACACGGCGGCGGCGATCCTGCTCACCGTGGCCGAAGCGGCGATTCCGCTGCCGCTGCCGGGCGTCAAGCCGGGGCTGGCCAATATCGTCACGTTGGTGGTGCTGGCGCGTTGGGGCTGGCGCGAGGCGGCGTGGGTATCGCTGCTCAGGGTGTTGGCCTCCAGCCTGCTGCTGGGGCAGTTCCTCGCGCCGGGATTTTTCCTGAGTCTTGCCGGGGCGCTGGCGAGCCTGCTGACGCTGGCCGGGGCGGCGCGCTTGCCCGGCAAATGGTTCGGCCCGGTCAGCCACAGCATTCTCGCCGCGTTCGCGCACATCGGCGCGCAAGTGCTCCTTGCCCGCCTGTGGCTCGTGCCCCATGACGGCGTGTTTTACCTCGTCCCCTTGTTCGCCGCCGCCGCCGTATTGTTCGGGCTGGTCAATGGTCTGGCCGCCGCCGCCCTGCTGCGGGAGCTGCGGCGGCTGGAGGCGGCGGAGGGCGCGGCGGATCGCGGATGAATCCGCAAGCATGAGAAAGATCATCCACTGCGATTGCGACTGTTTCTACGCCGCGGTCGAGATGCGCGACGATCCGTCGCTGCGGGGCAAGCCGCTGGCCGTCGGCGGACGCGCCGAAGCGCGCGGCGTGATCGCCACCTGCAATTACGAAGCGCGCGCCTTCGGCGTGCATTCGGCGATGTCGACGGCGCGCGCCCTGCGCCTGTGCCCGCAACTCATCCTGCTGCCGCCGGACTTCCGCCGCTACCGCGAAGCCTCGCAACAAATCCTCGCCATCTACCGCGACTACACGCCGCTGGTGGAACCGCTCTCGCTCGACGAAGCCTATCTCGACGTCAGCGGCCTCGAACGCTGCCAAGGCTCGGCGACCCTGATGGCGGCGGAAATCCGCGCCCGCATCCGCGCCGAAGTCCGCATCACCGCCTCGGCGGGTATCGCGCCCAACAAATTTCTCGCCAAGGTCGCCAGCGACTGGATGAAGCCCGACGGCCAGTTCGTCATCCCTCCCCAAGAGGTCGACGCTTTCGTCGCCGCCTTGCCGGTCAGCAGGATTTTCGGCGTCGGTAGAGTGACGGCGGCGCGGCTGCAAAAACTCGGCGCGCGCACCTGCGGCGACCTGCGCGCCTGGGAACTGGCCCGCCTCATCGGCGAATTCGGCAGTTTCGGCACGATGCTTCATCAACTTTGCCGGGGCATCGACGAACGCCCGGTGCGCCCGGATCGCCCGCGCAAATCCCTGTCGGTGGAAACCACCTATGCCCGCGACCTACCCGATCTGGCCGCTTGCCACGCCGAACTGCCGGCCTTGATCGCCGAATTCCGCCGCCGTTTCGCCAGACTGCCCGCGCCGAGACCGGTGCATCAAGCGATGGTGAAAGTCAAGTTCGCCGATTTCACGCGCACCACCGCCGAATGCGTCAGCGCCGCGCCCACTGATGCGATATGGGCGGCGCTACTCGACGAAGCCTGGGCGCGGCGCGGGCAAATGGTGCGCTTGCTGGGAGTGGGAGTACGGTTCGCGGAAGCGGAGGGAGAAAAAGGGAAAGATGAAGAACAGTTGGATTTGTTTGGAGAAGAAGGATAGTTTGTGGCCGGTTTTGTGTTATGTATCGGTCTGGATAAGCACGGGAGTGCGAAATGGAGAAGCATCATATTTTTTCCGCATGCGGTTTGCCGCGCGCCGCGTGTGCTCTGCTGGTATTGCCCGCCCCGGCGTTGGCGCGGCCTTCAGGAGCTTGACAAAAAATGTCGACGATGATGCGCGTCTGGCTGGCGGCGCTGGCGGCGGTGTGGATGAATGCGGCCAGCGCGCAAATGCCGCTGGCCAGACTGGAATTGGGCGGCGTCGCCATCGACGTGGAGGTGGCCGCCAGCGACGCCGACCAGCGCCTTGGTCTGATGTACCGATCCAGCCTCGCGCCCGATCGCGGCATGATGTTCGTCTATCCGGACGAT
>JAIRLA010000235.1 GCA_031259795.1 Azoarcus sp. | reverse complement strand
TGTGGTGCAGGCCGGTGCCGTCGGAAGTGTCGCCGATGTACATGCCGGGGCGTTTTCTGACCGCTTCCAGCCCTTCGAGCTGCTGGATGCTGGATTCGTCGTAATCGTTCTGGGCGGGGCCTGCGGGTTTTTGCGGTTCGGACATGGAAATCTCGGCGGTGAAAATGGAAAACGCGCCCGGAACGGACAAGGTTCCCGGGCGCGGACTGGCGCGGCGGCTTCTCTAGATGCGCATCGGCATGACCACGTACTTGAAGCTGTCGTTGCCGGGCAGGGTGACGAGCACGCTCGAATCGCCATCCCGGAAACGCCATTCGATGGTCTCCGGCGACACATTGCCGAGCACGTCGAGCAGATAGCCGACGTTGAAGCCGATGTCCAGGCGCTCGCCCTGGAAATCGACCTCGATTTCTTCCTGCGCTTCTTCCTGCTCGGCGTTGGAACTGATGATGGAGAGCACGCCCTTGTCCAGCACCACCCGCACGCCGTGGAATTTCTCGTTGGAGAGAATCGCGGCCCGTTGCAGGGCGGCCAGCAGCGGCACGCGCGGCAGGGTGATGCAGCCGGGATGGCCTTGCGGAATCACGCGCTGGTAATCGGGGAACTTGCCGTCGATGAGCTTGGTGACGAATTCGACCGCGCCGAAGCGGAACACGGCCTGGTTGCCCGCGAGGACGACATCGACCGGATCGTCGTTGTCGCCGATCTGGCGGGAAAGTTCGAGGATGGTCTTGCGCGGCAGGATGACCTCGCTGCGGGCGGCGGCGGCGGCTTCGAGTTCGCTGGTTGCGTAGGCCAAGCGGTGGCCGTCGGTCGCCACCAGCGTCAGCGTCTTGCCGTCGGCGATGAGCAGCAGGCCGTTGAGGTAATAGCGGATGTCCTGCTGCGCCATGGCGTAGGCCACCAGCGCCAGTTGTTGTTTGAACACCCGTTGCGGCGTCGAAAAGCGCACCGCGTCGTTGGCGGGCGAAGCAAGCAGCGGATATCCCTCGGCGGGCAAGGTCTGCAACTGGAAACGGCTGCGCCCGGCCTTGACGGCGAGGCGGTGGTCTTCGAGAGTGAGGCTGACCTCGGTGTCCGGCAGCGCGCGCAGGATATCCTGCAATTTGCGCGCCCCCACGGTGATGGCGGCATCTTCCCCGCCGATATGGCCCGTGGTGACGGTGCGGATCTGGATCTCGATGTCGGTGGCGGTGAAAGTGAGGCTATCGCCCGCCTTCTCGATCAGCACGTTCGAGAGGATGGGCATGGTATGGCGTTTCTCGATGACGCCGGATACCGCTTGCAGCGGCGTGAGCAAGGCATCGCGGGAGGTTTTGAGCAGAAGCATGGTCGGTCCGGTTGAAAAAAGGAAAACTCGGGGCGATGAGAAAAGCGGGCGGAAAAAAGCGGCTCACCCCCGCAAGACCTGGATGAGCACGTGAACATCGTGGTTGAGTTGCTGGTCGCGCTGGCGCAAACCCGTCACGGTGCGGCAGGCGTGCAGTACCGTGGTGTGATCGCGCCCGCCGAAAGCTTCGCCGATCGCGGGCAGGGACATCGCCGTCAATTCCTTGGCCAGCCACATCGCCACCTGGCGCGGGCGCGCGATGGCGCGGGTGCGTTTCCTGGAGTGCATGTCGTTTACCTTGATCTTGTAATAATCGGCCACTGTCTTCTGGATGTGCTCGATCGACAACTGGCGGTTGTGAGCGTTGAGCAAATCCTTGAGCGCCTCCCTGGCGAGATCGAGCGAAATGTCGCGGCCATGGAAACGGGCGTAGGCGACCACCTTGTTGAGCGCGCCTTCGAGTTCGCGCACGTTCGAGCGCAGATTCTTGGCGATCAGGAACGCCACATCGTCGTCGAGCGCCGCCTTCAGCGCCTCGGCCTTCTTTTGCAGGATGGCGACGCGCATCTCCAGCTCGGGCGCCTCGATCTGCACCGTCAGCCCCCAGTCGAAGCGCGAAACCAGGCGGTCTTCCAGACCCTGGATGTCCTTGGGGTAGGTGTCGCAGGTGATGACGATCTGCTTTTTCGCCTCGGTGAGCGCGTTGAAAGCGTGGAAGAATTCTTCCTTCGTCCTGTCCTTGGTGCGGAAAAACTGGATGTCGTCGATGATGAGCAGATCGAGCGAGCGATAGTAGCGCTTGAGGGCGTCGAAGCTCTTTTGCTGGTAAGCGCGCACCACGTCGGAGCCGAAATCCTCGGAGTGCACATAACGCACCACCGCGCGTGGATTGTGCCTGAACACTTCATTGCCGATGGCGTGGACGAGGTGGGTCTTGCCCAGGCCGACGCCGCCGTAGATGAAGAGCGGGCTGTAGGACGCGCCCGGATTCTGCGCCACCTGTTTCGCCGCGGCGCGGGCGAGATCGTTGGCGCGGCCCGTGACCAGGGTATCGAAAGTGAAATCGGGGTTGAGCCGGGTTTTTTCATAAGCGAGTTCGGCGCCGGAGTGCCCCCCCGCGGATGGCGCGCCGCTGGCGGCGGCTTCCGCCGCGGCATCGCGCACAGCCAGCCCCGCGGTGGAAACCGGCCGGGACGCCGGCGCGCCCGCCTCCGGAACGGCGGCCGCCTCCCCGGCGGCGGACGCGCCCGCCGTTCCGGAAGCGGCCTTCGCTGGCGCCAACTGGAGATCGAGGCGCAAGGGCATGCCGTGGAACTCCTCGCCCAGCTCGCCGATCCGGCGCAGATAGCGGTCGCGCACCCACTGCAACACGAACCGATTGGGCGCGACCAGCGTCAGGCGGGGGCCGCCCTCGCCGCCGGCGTACTCCACCGGCAACGGCTTGATCCAGGTGTTGAACTGCTGCGCGGGCAATTCCTGCTCCAGGCGCGACAGACAGAACGGCCAGAATTCCTGATTCATCACGGCGGGGACGGTTTGCGTTTGCGGCACGGCATTCAAGGCACATCAATCGCGCCCGCCGCGCCGGAAGACACGGAAACGGCAAACGCGCGGCCTCGCGGCCGGATCGGGGACTGACCGGGAGGCGGCGCAGGCGCCGCCTCCCGAAACGAGCCATGGATTCTACCCGCTCGGCGGCAACTTATCCACAGGCGGCGCGATCCGGACGGCGCGGGCGG
>JAIRLA010000208.1 GCA_031259795.1 Azoarcus sp. | reverse complement strand
GACTCCTGATCGCTGGCGGGCGATCCCGCCGCGCCGAAGGCTCGTTCCCGCAGGCGGAAGAGTTCGTCCCGCACGGCGGCGGCTTCTTCGAATTCCAGATTGCGGGCGTGTTCCTGCATGGTTTTTTCCAGTTTCCTGATCGTTTTCGCCAGCGTCTTTTCATCCATGGCCGCATAGTCGGCGCGGGTGTGGCCGTGGCCGGCGCGGCGCGCGTCGTGGCTTTCGTCGGCGTAAACGCCGTCGATGATGTCCTTGATGCGCTTGGTGACGGTGCGCGGTACGATGCCGTGCGCCTGATTGAACGCGATTTGCTTGGCGCGGCGGCGTTCGGTCTCGCCGATGGCCGCTTTCATGGAGTCGGTGACGTGGTCGGCGTAGAGGATGGCGGCGCCGTGGAGGTGGCGGGCGGCGCGGCCAATGGTCTGGATGAGGCTGCGTCCGGAGCGCAGGAAGCCTTCCTTGTCGGCGTCGAGGATGGCGACGAGCGAGACTTCGGGAATGTCCAGCCCTTCGCGCAAAAGGTTGATGCCGACGAGCACATCGAATTCGCCCAGGCGCAGATCGCGGATGATTTCGACCCGCTCGACGGTGTCGATGTCGGAATGCAGGTAGCGCACCTTGACGCCGTGTTCGGCAAGGTAGTCGGTGAGGTCTTCGGCCATGCGCTTGGTGAGCACCGTGACCAGGACGCGCTCGCCCGCATCGGTGCGGCGGTGGATTTCGCTCAGGAGATCGTCGACCTGCGTCGCGGCCGGGCGCACGATGACTTCCGGATCGACGAGCCCCGTGGGACGCACGACTTGTTCCACGACCTGGCCCTGATGCGTTTCTTCGTATTGGGCCGGGGTGGCGGAGACGAAGACGGTCTGCGGCATCAGGCGCTCGAATTCCTCGAAGCGCAGCGGACGATTGTCGAGCGCCGAGGGGAGGCGGAAGCCGTATTCGACGAGATTTTCCTTGCGCGAGCGGTCGCCCTTGTACATGCCGCCGACCTGGCCGACGGTGACGTGGGATTCGTCGATGAAGAGCAGCGCGTCGGGCGGCAGATAGTCGATGAGGGTGGGGGGCGGCTCGCCCTGCTGGCGTCCGGCGAGGTGGCGGGAATAATTTTCAATGCCCTTGCAGAAGCCCATTTCGTTGAGCATTTCGAGATCGAAGCGGGTGCGCTGCTCGATGCGCTGGGCTTCGACCAATTTGTTTTCGCGCTGGAACAAGGCGATGCGCTCCTGCAATTCCGCCTTGATGGCTTCGATGGCTTTCAAGACCGTGGCGCGCGGGGTGACGTAATGGCTGGAGGGGTAAACCGTGAAGCGCCCCAGTTTTTGCTTGACATGGCCGGTAAGAGGATCGAGCAGCGTGAGTTGCTCCACTTCGTCGTCGAACATGTCGATGCGCAGGGCGTATTCGGCGTTTTCCGCCGGGAAGATGTCGATGACGTCGCCGCGCACGCGAAAGGCGCCGCGGCGGAAATCGAGATCGGCGCGCGTATATTGCATCGCCACCAGACGCGCGATCAGGTCGCGCCGGGCGATGTGTTCTCCCTCGCGCAAGTGCAGGATCATGGCGTGGTAGTCGACCGGATCGCCGATGCCGTAGATGCAGGAGACGGAGGCGACGATGACCACGTCGAGCCGTTCCATCAGGCTCTTGGTGGCGGAGAGGCGCATCTGCTCGATGTGCTCGTTGATGGCGGAATCCTTTTCGATGAAAAGATCGCGCGACGGCACGTAGGCTTCGGGCTGGTAATAGTCGTAATAGCTGACGAAATATTCGACGGCGTTCTCGGGCAGGAATTCGCGGAATTCGGCGTAGAGCTGCGCCGCCAGTGTCTTGTTGGGCGCGAGCACCAGCGCGGGCCGCCCCATGCGCGCGATGACGTTCGCCATGGTGTAGGTCTTGCCCGAGCCGGTGACGCCGAGCAGCGTCTGGTACATCAGCCCGTCCTCGATGCCCGCGCACAACTGGCGGATGGCCTCGGGCTGATCGCCCGCGGGAAGGAAAGTCCGGTGCAGGCGGAAAGGGCTGCCGGGAAAAGTTTCGATACCGGCGGCAGGTTCGGAGACAGGCGCCCGCGCCGAGGGCGTTTCCGGCTTCATGCGTTGCCGCCGGAAGGCAAGACGGCTTTCATGAGCAGATCGTCCAATGGCGAAAGGTCGATTCTGTCGCGCACGGGGGGCGTCGAGCCGGCCAGGCGCGCCAATTGCGCGTCGATGAAATCGTTGATGACAGGGATGGATGGACCGTATTCCGTTTCCGCCGCGTCGAGTTTTTTGTCGAGCAGCGCCCCGATGGCCTGGCGCAAATCCGGCGCGTCGACGATCCCGTCCACCAGCGCCTGGAAGCGCATCGGCGGTATGCCGCGCCCTTCCGCCACCCATTGCGCCGCCAGTAGCGGACGCAGTACATAAAGGTATTTCTTGTAGCGCACGGTTTCGCCGCGCAGGTATCCGCGATCATTGCCGCGCGCCATGTGAATGTAATGATGGAAAGCGCGTTCCGGCCGCCACGTCTGTTGCGCGACGCGGCGCATGGACTCCAGGAAAACAGGATCGGCGCGGTATTGCACCGGCGAATCCAGCCATTCGATCAGGGTGGCGTTGCCTTTTCCCAACAGCCGGAGCGCCTTGCGCAACTCCCAGCCGTTGATATCCAGCACATCCGAGATCGGCAGTTCGATCACATCGCGTCCGGGCAAGACGCGCAAGTACCAGGAAAGCGGATGCACGTAAAGAAAGCGCACATCGTAGTCGCTGTCGGGCGAAGCGAAGCCCCAGCCGCGGCTGCCCGACTCGCAGGCGTAGAGGATGCGCACGCCATGCTCCATTTCAATGGCGCGCAGGCGCGTTTCGATTTCGGTGCGGATGGACATCAGGGATCAGTAGTCAGGGATCAGGAATCGGAGGGCGAGTAGCGCGCCGCGGAGGAAGAATGATACCGCCGCCCGCTCGAAGAGGCCGCCGGATATCCGGGCGTTTTGGGCGCGGGCATTCAATCAGCGGCGGTTCGCGCCCCGCAAGGAGAGAGAGTGGCTGAAAGCCGGGAGAGGAGAGGGAACGGCAGGCGGCTGTGATTGAGGGATGGTCATCCGGCGGCGCTGCGCTCCGCATGGAACGAACTGGATTGCCACGTCGATTCGCTCCTCGCAATGACGAGGTGGGGGGGGCGCAATGGCAAGGTGGGGGTTCTCGCGATGACGAGGCGGGAGGAGCAATCCATGTGGCGGTTCAAGGCGGGCCTATTGGAATGGATTTTAAACGCCCATCCCGGAGCAGCGCCGCCGGTCGGCTCCGATCCCCGATCCCCGCTTCACACCCGCTTCACCGAAACGCCATTTCCGCTTCCCGCGCCGTTCACACGCGGCCTCTACGATGGCTCTGCCTTTTCACAGGAGAGCATGATGGTACGCAATACTTTGGCGCTTTTTGCGCAAACGTTCGGGAAACGCTTGCTGGCGGATACCGCCGCCTCGCCGCTTTCCGGTATTCCGCGCACGGTGGGAAAATGCCTGTCTTCCGGCTGCTATGTGGCTTCTTCGTGCTTCATGGCGCTGGCCGTGTTGTTCGCGCCGTCCGCGCACGGGCAGGCCAACGAGGCGGCGGACAGGACGGAAAGCCCTTATTTTTATTTGCCCGGCGGCGATCCCGGCGTCGATGCCTTGCCGCTCAAGTCGACCGATGTCGAGGTGCGCGTCGCCGGGGTGATCGCCGATGTGACGGTGACGCAGGTCTACAAGAACGAAGGCGCGCGCCCGATCGAGGCGAAATATGTTTTCCCCGGCTCCACGCGCGCCGCCGTGCACGCGATGAATGTGCGCCTGGCGGATCGCCTGATCGAGGCGCGCATCCGCGAGAAACAGCAGGCGAAGCAGGAGTATGAGCAGGCGAGGAGCGAGGGGAAGACCGCCGCCTTGCTGGAGCAGCACCGCCCCAATGTGTTCCAGATGCATGTCGCCAATATCCTGCCCGGCGACGATGTGCGGGTGGAGTTGCATTACACCGAGTTGTTGACGCCGGAGAGCGGGCGCTATCGCTTCGTTTTCCCCACCGTGGTCGGCCCGCGCTACAACAGTCCGCAATCGGCTTCGGCGGGCGAGGAGTGGCTGGCGCAGCCGACCCTGCCCGAAGGCGAGGATTCTCCGGCGCGGTTCGATATCCGCGTGCGGCTCGATACGCCGATCTCCATCAAGGAGGTCGCTTCGCCCTCGCATGCCATCGCCACCGAGCGCCCCGGCGAGCGGCACGCCGTGATCGGGCTGGCGGCGCAGGCGCGGCAGGCGGCCAATAACCGCGATTTCATCCTTGATTATCGCTTGGCCGGGGACGCGGTCGAGTCCGGCGTCATGCTCGTGCGCGGCGGCGGCGAGAAGGCGGAGAATTTCTTCTTGGCAATGGTGGAGCCGCCCGCGGCGGCGCCGGCCAGCGTCATCACGCCGCGCGATTATATTTTCGTGGTGGATATTTCCGGCTCCATGCACGGCTTTCCGCTCAATACCGCCAAGGCCATGCTGCGCGAGTTGATCGGCGGGCTGCGGCCGTCCGATACCTTCAATGTCCTGTTGTTCGCGGGCAGCAGCACTTTCCTGCACCAGAATTCCGTCCCCGCCACGCAGGAGAATATCGACAAGGCGCTGCGGATCATCGACAACAACAGCGGTGGCGGCAGCACGGAGCTGATTCCGGCGCTGCGCCATGTTTATGCGCAGGCCAAGCCGGAGGATGTTTCCCGCACGATCGTGGTCGTCACCGACGGCCATGTGTCGGTGGAACGCGAAGCCTTCAGTCTCGTGCGCCACAATCTGGACCAGGCCAACCTGTTCGCCTTCGGCATCGGCTCCTCGGTCAACCGCCATCTCATCGAGGGACTTGCGCGCGCGGGGATGGGCGAGCCGTTCGTCATCACCAGCTCCGGAGACGCCCCGGCGGAGGCGGCGCGTTTCCGCCAGATGATCGCCTCTCCCGTGCTCACCAGCGTGCACGCGGCTTTCGAGGGAGTGGAGACTTGGGATGTCGTGCCGGAGAAGTTGCCCGACGTGCTCTCCCAGCGGCCCGTCATCCTGTTCGGCAAATGGCGCGATGCGCCGGAAGCCGGGCCGAAGCAACTGGTGCTGGAAGGCCGGCGCGCCGACGGCGCTTACCGGCAGGCGCTGCCCTTGCTCGAAGCCTTGGAGCAGGGCGGAGAACAGTTTTCCGCCCTGCGCCATCTGTGGGCGCGCCAGCGCATCGCCGAACTCTCCGATCAGGAGAACCTGCTGGGCGGCAATGCCCTGCGCGGGGACATCACGGCGCTCGGCCTCGAATACAGCCTGCTCACGCAATACACGAGCTTCGTCGCGGTCGATGAGCAAATCCGCAATCCGCGGCCCGGCGCCGCCGCGACAGTCAACCAGCCGCAGCCCCTGCCCCAGGGCGTGAGCAATCTGGCGGTCGGCGGCGCTTATGTCCCCGGCTCTCCCGAGCCGCAAACCCTGGGCGCCCTGTTCGTCACCCTGTCCATGCTGGCCATGATCGCGCGCCGCCTCTCCCGGCAGCGCCGCCGCCACCTGACGCTGTGAGCCGCTCCACAACCCGCCACGATCACGGACATGCACATGGAAACGGACGCGCACAGTCTCGACGGTCTCGCCCGCCGGCTCGACCGCCTTCCCGCGGCGGCCTGGCTGGCGCTCCTGGGCGCGGCCATGTGGCCGCACATCCTGTGGATGGCGCGGCGCATGCTCGACGGCTCGGACGATCCGCTGGGCATCGTGGCGCTGGCGGCGCTCGCCTGCGTCGGCTGGCGGCATCGCGACCGCTTGCGGCGCATGCCGCGCCCGGCGTGGTTCTGCGGCGCGCTCGTCCTCATGACGCTGGCGGGCGCGGCGTGGCAAGCGCTGCCGCCGCTTCTCGCCACGCTCCTGGCCTTGCTGGGTTTCGCGGCGGGGATGCTGTCGTTGCTCCCCGGCGGCGTCGCCAGCGCCCCCGTGCTCGGGCTGGCGGCGCTGTCGCTACCGCTCATGGCCTCCCTGCAATTCTACGCGGGCTATCCGCTGCGCCTCGTGGCGGCGGAGCTTTCCCGCTGGCTGCTCCTCGCCGCCCACCACGTCGAGCGCGACGGCGTGGCCTTGCGGGTAGACGGGCAACTGGTGCTCGTCGACGCCGCCTGCTCCGGCGTGCAACTCGTCTGGCTCGGCTACTTCACCGCCTGCGCCGCGGCCCTGCTGGGCGGCTGCGGCAACGCCCATTTCCTGCGCCGCCTGCCCGCCGTCGGCTGCCTGGTGCTCACCGGCAATGTCTTGCGCAATACCGCCCTGGTTGCGCTCCAGGCCGATGGCAAGGCCGTGGCGGCGTGGCTGCACGAAGGCGTCGGCCTCGTCACGCTCGCCGTGGTCTGCGCGCTCGTTTTCCGCCTGATGCGGGTTCGCGCGCCCGGCGCCGCGCCAATCGCCGCCCCCGTCCGGGAGCAACGCCCATGAGCCGCCTTGCACGATGCCGCATCCTCAAATCGCTGGCGACGCTGCTCTTGCCCGCCTGCGCCCTCTGGAACGCCGTCGCCGCGCCCGGACTTCCACGCGCCGCCGCCGCGGCGGACAGCGCCGTGGAATCGCCCACCGCCTGGCGAGGACGTTCCTTGCGTCCACTGGCCTTGTCACCGGTCGAACATCGCTTCGCCCAAGGCTTTCCCGGCAAGATCGTCCGCCTGACCGACGGACGGGACATGCTGATCTGGCGGCATATCACGCGTCCCACCCGCATGCTGCACCCCGCCGCCGATTGCTACCGCGCCCTGGGCTGGCGCATCCGCGACGAACAGCTCGAACAAACGGAAAACGGCGCGGGCGAGCGCTGGCGCTGCTTCACCGCCACGCACACAGACGCGGACACGCGCCTGCGCGTCTGCGAGCGGATCGAGGACAGCGCCGGACAAGGCTTCACCGACGCCTCCGCTTGGTACTGGGCCGCCATCACCGGCCAGTCCGCCGGGCCGTGGCAAGCGGTGACGGTGGCGAGTCCGGAATGAATACTGTGCATGAACGCGCAAGCATGGCATTCTTGTCATGCGGCGCGCGCTCATTTCCTTTTTTAGCGGAAGATTGGGGGTGCACTCTGCCTGACGGTGCTAGAATCCCGCGGGCTGATGTGTAGCGTCGTCATCCCAGCAACAACAACTTGTCAATCGAGGAAAAGCATGAACAAAGGTGAATTCGTCGAAGCCCTGGCCGATCGTCTGGATATTCCGCGCGCCCAGGCCGAGCGCGCACTGAGCGGCGTGCTTGAGATCATTTCCGAGCAACTGGTTCAAGGCGAAAAAATCGCTTTCACCGGTTTCGGCTCGTTTGAAGTGTCCAAGCGCGCGGCCCGCACCGGGCGTAACCCGCAAACCGGCGCCACGATCAAGATCGCTGAATCGAACGTGCCCAAGTTTACGGCTGGGGCCACGCTGAAAAGCGCGGTCAATCCCGGCGGGGACAAGCGCTGAGCCTGCGCTTTTTATACAGAAAACCACGCGGGACCCGGCAGGGAAAAGTCCTTTTCCCTGCCGCTTTTTTGTCATCAGGAATCAGGGATCGAACCGGCTTTTCCATCGTTTTTGGCGGGACGCTCCGCGTTGCTGATGCCTGGGCAGTGTCGTCACAATACTTTTACTCATAAAGCAATACACCGGATCTGCACGGCGGCCACAAAAGAAGCCACATTTTTGGCATAACGGGTCGCAATGTCCCGCCAACGCTGCTTTAAGAGCCTATTCCAATAGGCCTGCCTT
>JAIRLA010000065.1 GCA_031259795.1 Azoarcus sp. | reverse complement strand
GGGCGGTCGACGGCGATTTCAGTGACGATTCTCGCCGGGCGCGGGCTGAAGATGACGACGCGCCGGGCAAGGAACAAGGCTTCTTCGACATCGTGGGTGACGAGCAAGACCGAGAAGCCGTTTTTTTGCCAGAGCGAGACCAGTTCGCTTTGCATCTCCAGGCGCGTGAGCGAATCGAGTTTGCCCAGCGGCTCGTCGAGAATCAGGAGCCTCGGGTTGTTGACCAGCGCCCGCGCCAGGGCGACGCGCTGCGCCATGCCGCCGGAGAGTTGATGCGGATAGACGCGGGCGAAGCTCTCCAGCCCGACCTTGCGCAAGGCGGCGTCGACCCGGCCCTTTTCCTGTTTCAGAATGCCCTGCGCCTGCAAGCCGAGCGCGACGTTGTCCCAGACCGTGCGCCACGGAAAGAGCGTCGGATCCTGGAACACCACGATGCGCGAAGGATCGGGGCGGGTGATCGGCGCGCCGTCCTGGGAGATCGCGCCCGAGGAAGCGGGCTCCAGTCCGGCGACGAGACGCAGGAGCGTCGATTTTCCGCAACCGCTCGGGCCGAGCAGGGCGACGAACTCGCCGGGGGCAACGTCGAGGTCGACGTTTTCCAGCACTTCCAGACGGCCCGCCGGAGTGTCGAACCCGTGACTCACCCGTTCGACGCGGATGCTCGAAGCGGCATTCGCCGCCGCGTTTTCTTCGCGGGACGGCGGCCTTTTCGCGGCGGCGCCTACCATTTGACGATGCCCTTCTGCCAGACGAGCACCCGGTCGCGCACGGCGAAAAGCAGCGAAATGAGGCTGGAGAAGATGATGGTCATGACGATCAGCGCGCCATACATATTGGCGTAAGAGGCGTACCCCTGCGCCCAGGTGAGATACCAGCCCAGCCCCGATTTGACGCCCATCATCTCGGCCACGATCAGCACCACGAAAGACGCGCCGAACCCCATGAAAAGCCCGACGAAGACCTGCGGCAAGGCGGCGGGAATGGCGACGCGGAAAACCAGGAACCATTCGGAAGCGCCCATGGTGCGCGCCACATCGTAATACGCCTTGTTGACGCTCGCCACGCCCGACCAGGACAGGATCGCCACCGGAAACCCCGTCGCCAGCGCGATGAGGAAGACGGAGGCGGCGTGGCTCGACGGGAAGAAGAAAAAAGCGATGGGCAACAAGGCCGTGGGCGGCAGGGGGCCGAGAAAGCGCAGGACGGGGTGCACCCAATAATTGATCGTGCGCGACCAGCCGATGGAAACGCCGATGGTAAAGCCAACCGCCGCCCCCCAGGCGACGCCTTCGAGCAAGAGCCCGACGGAGTTATAAGTGCTGTCGGCCAGGCGCGCGTAATCACTGGCGTAGACGTCGATGAGGCTCGACGGCGGCGCGAAGAACGGCGGCGGCAACGCCCCCGTCTTGGCGGTGAGAACTTCCCACAGCGTCAGGAGGAGGGCGGAGACGATGAGCCAGGGCGCGCCGTGGCGGAAAGCGGCGATGACGCGCCGCGGGAAGCGGGCGGAGAGCGGGATGGGCGCGCTTGCCGCGCCAGCGAGCAACGCGCACAAAAGCGCGCCCGCGCCCGCGGCGGCGCCGAACTCCGTCGTATAAGGCCAATCCTCGAAACCGGCGGGCTTATTGGGCCACGCCAGAGTGGCCGCCGCCAGGATGCCCCAGGCCGATGCGGCGGCAAACCCCAACCAGTGCGCGCGGGACGCCGCATGGGCGCGGGCGGGCGGGACAGCGGCAAGCGTTTCCGCCGCGCCCGCCGCCTTGCCGGGAGAAAACAGCTTGCGGTCGAAGCCGGGCAGGGGATTGCCGCCTTGCGCCCGTGACAGATCATTGCTTGCGGCAAGCGCGCTCGAACTCATGATGCTTTCTTCCTTCTTCCTTTCTTTCTCTTTTCCGCCGCGGACGGCGCGAAACTCAAAGCACTTTCACGAAAATATGATCGGCGTATTTCACCGGATCGGTGCTGGCTTTCAACACGCCCAATTGCTTGAAATCGCGCGCATAATCGGCAAGTTCATCGCGCAGGTCGGTACCGATCGGGTGATGATGCAAATTGAGCGTCGCGTAAAGCTCCTTCAGTTCGGCAAGCGTCATGTTGGTGGTGTACTTGAGGAAGATCTTCGCGCTTTCCTCGATATTGCGGGCCGTCCAGTCATAGGCTTCGACCAGCGAGCGCGTCAGCGCCGCCGCCACGGGCTTATTGGTGCGCACGAGATTGCCATTGATTCCGACCACGCAGCATGACTTGTCGTGGTATTCGCCATGAATGTTGGTCGCCAATTCCACGAATTGCCCCTTGGAATCGCGCTCGATCTTGAAAGCCATGGGATCATTGTCGGCGATGGCGTGGATTTCGCCTTTTTCCGCCGCGAGGCCGAGAAGATCGCGCTGATACACCCGCCAAGTGACTTCCTTTTCCGGGTCGATACCGCGTTTTTTCAAATAGACGCTGAAAAAATGCGTCGCGGGCGCGCCGAGATCGGGCACGCCGATCGTCTTGCCGCGCAAATCCTCGATCCTGGCGATACTGGCGGGCTTGTAACCGATCAAGCGCACGCAGCCGCCATGCAGGCCCGCCACCACCTTGACATCGAACCCCGCCTCCAGCGGCTTCAGCCAGCGGAAAATCATGCCCACGGCCGCATCCGATTTGCCGGTGGCGATGGATTCCAGTAACTGGTCGGTGGAACCCGCGTAATTGATGAGCGAAACATCCAGCCCGTTCTTCTCGAAAATGCCGGTCTCCTTGGCGACGGCGATGGGCGTCAGGCAAAAGGACGTCTGGTTCCACGCGAACGACAGCGGCGTCAACTTCCTGGGCGCCGCTTGCGCCCACGCATATCCGCCAACCCCGAGCAGGGGAGCGGCCAGCGCGGCGGGAGCGGCCGCCAGCAACGCCCGCCGCGTCCGGTCGGGAGCATCGGAAATGGGCGGGGGGGACTTTTTCGCATGGAACATGGCATTTCCCTCATATCGAATACAGGGACGCCAGTGTAACGATCTGTTTCACAAAGGATGCGAATGAAAAATCATGTTGTTAGATGTAAAAGCATATAAGCCACACGAAAATACATATCCCTTTGCCTCGTCATTGCGAAAGCCCCCCCAACCTCGTCATTGCGAAAGTCCTTCCCCCGCCTCGTCATCGCGAAAGTCCTTCCCCAACCTCGTCATTGTGAAAGTCCTCCCCCAACCTCGTCATTGCGAAAGTCCTCCCCCTTCGTCATTGCGAGGAGCGCAGCGACGTGGCAATCCAGTTCCTTCCATCCGGCGCGAAGCGACGCTGATTTCTTTGGCGGCGGGGCATGGACAAGCGTCCCGCTCCTGCCCCCTTTAATCAGCGGCGCTGCGCGCCGGATGGTTGGAAGCCCTCTCCCGCCCCTGACGGGGCACCCTCCCCCGCAAGCGGGGGAGGGGACGGCAGGCGGGATGACCGAAAATCACGAAGAAACTTCTTCACCCCGCGGCATCCCGACAGATTCGCCGCACAGGCGGCCGATCCATTCCATGTATTGTCCGATGCCCTTTTCGACCGAATACGCCTGCGCGCTCCGGCGCGCCGCCGCGCGCAGGGCGGCGACTTCGGGGGGGGCGGCGAGCGCTTGCAATACTCGTCCGGTCAGGGCCTCGCCATCGAAGAAATCCACCAGCCAGCCGTTTTCGCCGGGGCGGATGGCTTCGCGCACCGGCGCGGTGTCCGAGGCGACCACCATGCAGGCGCTGGCGAGCGCTTCCAGCAACGACCACGACAGGACGAACGGGTAGGTCAGGTAGACGTGGACGGCGGAGACTTGCAGGGCGCGGCGGTAGTCGCCATAGCTTACCTTGCCGAGGAAGTGGACGCGCTCCGGGTCGATGGGGTTTTCGCGCAAGAGCTTGGTGCGCCAGTTGGGCGCGTCCTTGGGGCGGCTGCCGTAGCTGACGCCGTCGCCGCCGATGATGACGACCTGGCAGGCGGGATGCGCGCGCAGGATTGCCGGCAGGGCGCGCATGAAGCGGTGAAAGCCGCGGTAGGGTTCGAGGTTGCGCGCCACATAGGTGATGACAGGCTCGCCCGCGCGCAAGACTTTGCCGTTGGGCAGCCGCAGGGTGGCGGCGGGGTCGGGGCCAAGTCCGGCGATGTCGATGCCTTCGTGGATGACTTGTATCTTGTCGTGGTAGATGGGCGGGAACAGGCCGCGCTGCCAGTGGGTGGGGGCGATGGCGAGGTCGCATTGTTCCAGGTTGAGCAGGTGCATGGCGTTGCGGCTGGAAATGGCCGCCGCGCCATGCGGCGTCAGCGGGAACTCGGGATCGAATCCGGCATCCGCGCCTTGGGTATGGTAGTAGTACTCGCAGAAGTGAATGAGCCTGACGCCGGGAAACGCCTGTTTGACGTAGAGGGTCTCGCCCCAGCCGGGATGGCCGATGATGATGTCGGGCCGATATCCCTTGTGCTTGAGGTCGAGCAGCATGCGCAGCACTTGCTGGCCGTGCAGTACGCCTTCCTCGAAGGTGCGGACGTAAGGATGGGTCTCTTTGTGGGGGCCGCGATGCGGGCGATAGCGGAGCAGGCGGACGCCATTCATGCCCGGCGCGTGATCGCGCCCGATGGCGAGCGCTTCGGCGCCCGGTTGGCGCGCGAGGCGGGCCGCCAGATGGCGAAATTGGCCGGGGAAATTCTGGTGGATGAAAAGAGCCTTCATGTAATTTTCCTTCATTATTTCGTTTTGGAGATTTTGCTGCTTCAAAAAGCGAATTTCGGCATGATAACGCCCGGGAGAGCGCGTTTCCGGTTTTCTCCCGAATATCCGTAAAGATGAGAGCCATTGGAAATGGAAACAAAGAGGGAAATAAAGTACCGCGCCGCTGATATTGATGAGGGAATGCCGCGCGCCGGGCCGGGTATTCGCGGCGCGTGGCGCGCACTCCTCCCGCCGCTGGTCCTGTTCTTCGGCTTCGCCCTGCCGCCCGCCCCGGCATGCGCCTATGCCGGCACCGCCTCCGATGTAACCGCGCTCGAAGTCTTGCGGCTGGACACGGCGGAAGACGGCGCCCTGATCCAGCACTCAGCGTTCAACGCCGACGGCGCGCTCACGAGAATCGTGCGTCTGCCCGCGAAAGCGCCCGCCGCTGCGGATTCGCCGCGCCGGGATGACGATCCTTTCGCCGCGCGCGCGCCGCTCGGCAGTCTGTGGAAGCTCTTTGTCTTTCTCTGGCTCAGCGGGGAGCGCCATCCCGCACCGGATTATGTTTGCCGCGGCGCGCAACGCAAGGAGGAAGCCTATTGCTGCGATCCCGGCCATGCCATTGCCCGGGATGCCGCGCTGCTACGCTCCTGCGGGCTGTTCTTCTCCCCGGACCGCCTGGGCATCGACCCGGCGGCGTGGCGCGCGTTCTGGCAGGCGCGTCCCGGCGTGCGCGAGGCCGCGCCATGGCTGGCCGATCTCGGCGCGATGAAGGCGGAAACCGTCGTCTCGCCCGCCAGCATCCTGCACGCGCTCGCCGCCGCGCCCGCGCCCGCGCGCGGAGAGGCGTCCGCCCTCCTGCTCGCCCGCGTGTTCAGCGGCGCGGAACGGGACCGGCCGATAGAGCTGGCGCGACGCATGGGCGGGCGGCTGCGGATCAAGACATTTTCGTGGCATCTTCCCGGCACGCCCGATGCCCTTTACGGCGGCGGCGCGGGTTGGCTGAGCGACGGCAGGCCGGTCTGGTTCGCGGGCGCGGGCACGGGACAGCAGGTCATGGCGCGCCACGGCGCGGTGCTTGCCGAAGCGCTCGCCGCCGCGCCCGCGCCGAAGCGCGGCGTCTCGCCGCCCGGCTGCGTCAGAGTGAATTTCTTCGCCCGCTATCCGTTTACGCTCGAACGGCCGGACGGCGAACCCGCGCCGGCGGGCGCGCTGCGCGGACGCTACCTCGCCCGCTTCCAGAATGGCGTCTCGCTGCCCTTCACCGCCAATGGCGAGCTATCGCTATCGCGCGCGCGGGAAGATGGCCGCCCCCGCATCGAAGGGCGTTTCAGCCTCGATGGCTACGGCGCCCGCGTGCTTGAACGCGAAGCCGACCCCAGGGAAAGCGAAGCCGCCCGCGCCCTCTCCGTGGTCATCCGCAGCTATCTGATGAACGAAGCGCGCCGGCAGGGCAATTGCCTTGTCATCAACGACAGCAGCCGCGCGCAGCGCGTCTCGATCAACCCGCCCGGCGCGGCGGCACGCGCCATCGCCGGGTTCACCTCCGGCCTCGTCCTCAGGGGGACGCCTGTCGGCTATCACTCCGTCACCGCCTCGGCAAACCGCATGGCGTGGACACAGGCCGTCGCCGCCAGCCGCGCCGGACAGCCCTGGGACGTCATCCTGCGCAATGCCTTCCCCGCCGCCGACCTGGGGGCGCTGAACGATCCGGCGGGCGTCCCCTGCCGGCGCTTCGCCCTCGCCGAAAACTGGCTCGCGGCCCGCGCCCCGCGCTGGCATCGCATCCTGCAAGAACATCTACCGGGCTTCGAGCCGCCGCCCGCGCCGCGCGTCTGCCTGCTCGCCCACGGCGCGCCGTTCTCCGAACAGGACAGGAACCGCATCCACGTGCGCGCCCTGAAAACGAACGAAGAGCGCCTCACTCTGATACACGAATACCTGCACCTCGGCCTGCGCCGCCACCCCGCCGGCCATGACGAAGACCTCGTCGAACGCTGGGCGCGCCGTTTGCTCGATGGGGAAAACATTGGGGGGCGGATTTGATGCGTTATTGCGAAAGCCGTTCCCTTCGTCATTGCGAGGAGCGCATCGACGTGGCAATCCAGCGCGTTCCAACCGGCGCGCAGCGCCGCGGAATAAATAGGGGGAGGAAAGCGGGGGATGCTTGTCCACTTTCCACCGCAGAGAAAACAGCGTCGCTGCGCTCCGTTTGGGACGAACTGGATTGCCACGTCGCTGCGCTCCTCGCAATGACGAGGTGGGAGGCCCTCGCAGTGACGAGGGTGGGGAGGCCCTCGCAGTGACGAGGGTGGGGGCGGCCCTCGCAATGGAAGTGTTTGCCGCCGCGTGAAGCTGGCGTCAACGCTTTGGGTCTAGGAGGCAGAAGCGGGCGTTGTCGAGGGCGAAGGACGCGGCAGCGGTTCCCGCGCTCTGATCTCCGTCCATCCGTCCAGGTGGCGGCGGATGAGCGCGGTGAGCGCGGCGGCCCAGTCCGGGCGTTCGTTCAGGCAGGCAATGCGGTGGAACGTTTCGCCGCCGCGCGCGATGAAGGCGTCGCGGCATTGCATGCCGATTTCTTCCAGGGTTTCGAGACAGTCGGCGGCGAAGCCGGGACAGATGATGTCTACGCGGCGGATGCCTTCGGCGGCGAGCGCTTCGACGGTCGGCTGGGTGTAGGGCCGCAGCCACGCGGACGCGCCGAAGCGGGACTGGAAGGTCACGCGCAGTTTTTCCGCGGGCAGCGCCAGCGATTCTCCGAGCAGACGGGCGGTGACGAGGCATTCGGCGCGGTAGGGGTCGCCCAGTGCGTCGGTGCGCTCCGGCTGGCCGTGGAAGCTCATCACCAGGCATTCGCCTTGCCCGTGCCGCGCCCAGTGTTCGCGCACGCTCGCGCTCAGCGCGGCGATGTAGCCGGGGTCGTCCGGAAAGCTGCGCACGAAGCGCAATTCGGGGACGTTGCGCCACGATTGCATGCTGCGGGCGACTTCGTCGAAGGCGCTGGCCGTCGTGCTGGCGGCGAATTGCGGGTAGAGCGGGACGATGAGGATGCGGCCGCAGCCGCGCGCGCGCAGGGCGTCGAGCGCGCCGGGGATGGATGGCTCACCGTAGCGCATCGCCCAGGCGAGGTCGACGCCGCCGCCATCATCGCCGGCGGCTTGCTCGCGTTCGAGGCGGGCGGCGATGGCGGCGCCCAAGCGTCCGGTATGAACCTTGAGCGGGGAGCCTTCCGCCGTCCAGATGCTGGCGTATTTTTTCGCCGAGCGCGCCGGGCGGGTGGCGAGGATGATGCCGTTGAGAATCGGTTGCCAGATGATGCGCGGCAGTTCCACCACTCGCGGGTCGGAAAGGAATTGGCGCAGCCAGGGCCGCAGGGCCGCCGCCGTCGGCGCCGCCGGTGTGCCGAGGTTCGCCAGCAGTACGCCCGCGCGGGCATGGGCGGCGGGCGCGGGATCGAGGACAGGCTCGGGCCGGAAGCGGGCCATGGTGCGGGCGGGGGCGGTTCAGGGCGGGGAGGACAGGGCGCTCGACAGCAGCCGCGCGGTGATGTCGACGATGGGAATCACCCGGTCGTAAGCCATGCGGGTGGGGCCGATCACGCCGACCGAGCCGACTACGCGGCCATGGACTTCGTAGGGCGCGGTGATTACGCTGCATCCTTCGAGTTGGGTGATGCCGGATTCGTCGCCGATGAAGATCTGCACGCCCTGGGCGCGGCGGGAAAGATCGAGCAGTTGCATGAGGCCGGTGCGTTGCTCGAACAGGCGGAAAAGCTCGCGCAGGCGCGACATGTTGGAGGAGAGATCTTCGATGTCGAGCAGGTTGGTTTCGCCCGAGATCATGTAATTGGCCGCGGTTTCTTCGGCGGCGGCGGAGCCGGCTTCGATGGCGGCGGCCATCAGTTCGCCCATGTCGCTTTTTAGCTGGCGCAGTTCGGCCTGGAGATGGCGGCAGATTTCGTCGAAGGCTTGTCCCGCGTAATGCTCGTTGAGGTAGCTCGCCGCCGCGCTCAGTTCGGCGACCGAATAGGCGCGGCGCGTGAGCAGGATGCGGTTTTGCACGTCGCCGTCGGTGGTGACGATGATGAGCAGGATGCGGTTTTCGGACAGGCCGATGAATTCGATCTGGCGGATGAGCGCGGCTTTTCCGTGCGGCGCGACGACGACGCCGGCGAAGCGGGTCAGCTTCGAGAGCAGTTGCGAGGCGGAACTGAGCAGGCGGCGCGGTTGGCCGGTTTGTAGCTGGGTTTTGAGTTCCCGCACCCGCACGCTCTCCACCGGCTGCACCGTGAGCAGGGTATCGACGAAGAAACGGTAGCCGAGCGCTGTCGGGATGCGCCCCGCCGAGGTGTGCGGGCTGGAGATGTAGCCCATTTCTTCGAGATCGCTCATCACGTTGCGCACCGTGGCCGGCGAGAGTTCCAGTCCGGAACTGCGCGAAAGCGCGCGCGAGCCGACCGGCTGGCCATCGGCGATGTAGCGCTCGATCAGAGCCTTGAGCAGGATGCGGGAACGGGTGTCGAGTGGAATGGCGGATTCAGGCATGACCGGATTTTATACGGCTTCGCGGTCGAGGGCGGGGATCGGGGAGCAGATTCGAGCAGGGGGGGGAGTTCATCGGAAGAATGCGCCATTGCAAAAGCCTCCCCCGCCTCGCAATGACGAAGTGGGGGGCGTTCTCGCAATGACGATTTCTCCCAATGGATTCCCCTCGCCCCCCGCAGGGGGGATGTACGGACCGGAGACATGGGTAACAGGTGTGCCAAGACATGGGTAACAGTCTAAATGACATTCGATTCTCTCGAATCGAATGAATGAAAATGATGATGGCAGAAGTAGAGTTTGTACAGGCCATCGGCTTCGAGGCA
>JAIRLA010000003.1 GCA_031259795.1 Azoarcus sp. | reverse complement strand
ATTACCTCATGCACCGCCTGGCCCGATTGCGCATCCGGCAAACAAGGCTCGCCGCCCGCCCGCTTGTCACGGCGACGGAGACGATGCACCATGACGCCCCGTTCCGATGCGGAGATTTCCATGCGAACCACAACCACCATCGACGATGCTCTCTACGAAAAAGCCCTTGAGATGGCCGATCCCGGCATGGACAAGTCGGACATTTTCCGGGAAGCGATCAAGACCTTCATACGAGTCCAGGCGGCCAGGCGCCTCGCCGCGCTGGGCGGCTCGACGCCGGAAATCCAGGATGTGCCGCGCCGCCGCGGGGACGCGGCCCTGCCATGAATGTATTGGTCGACACGTCGGTGTGGGTAGACCATTTCCGCAATGGCAACGAGGCGCTGGCGAATCTGATCGTGCTCGATTTCGCGTTGATGCATCCGATGATCATTGCCGAAACTGCGTGTGGAACGCCTCCCGAGCGCGCCCGGACATTGCGCAATATGGCGCTTCTACGTCCCTGCAAGCAGGCGGGCCTGGATGAAGTCATGGCGTTCATCGAGCGGGAAAAGTTATATGGCCTTGGGTGCGGGCTGGTAGACATGGTCTTGCTGGCTTCCACCCTGATTACGCCGGGCGCTACGCTATGGACGCTCGACAAACGCCTCGCCGGATTGGCTGGACGGTTCGGCGTGGCGCACCAGGCGGCCAGGAACTGACCCCCATGCGCGTCGCCGATTACCTCATGCATCGCCTGGCCCGATTGGGCATCCGGCAAGTGTTCTTCCTGCCGGGCGGCGGCGCCATGCATCTCGATGATGCGCTGGGACGCCATCCCGACCTGACGCCGGTGCTTTGCCTGACCGAGCAGGCGGCGGGGATCGCGGCGGAGGCGGCGGGAAAATACCGCGCCGGGCCTGCCGCCTGCCTCACCACCAGCGGCCCCGGCGCGACCAACGCGGTCACGGCCGTCCTGGGAGCATGGCTGGATTCCACGCCGGTTTTCTTCATTTCCGGCCAGGTCAAGCGCGCCGATCTCAAGGCGGGAACGAATCTCCGGATGCTGGGCGTCCAGGAAGCCGACATCGTCGCCATCGTTTCTTCCATCACCAAGGCCGCCGTCACGCTCACCGATCCGGCCAGGGTCGCGGAGACTTTCGACCGGCTGGAGCATGCCGCCCTGACAGGACGGCGCGGCCCGGTATGGCTCGATGTGCCGCTCGACGTGCAGGCGGCGGAAATCGACCCCGGGACCTTGCCGCGCATGCGCCACGACGCGCCCGCGGAACAGGATCCGAGACCCGCCGCCCTGCAAACGCTGGCGCTCCTGCGCGCCGCGCGCCGCCCCGCTTTCATCGCGGGCGCGGGCATTCGCATGGCGGGCGCGGCGCAAGCGTTCCAGCAATTGTACGAGACCGCCCAAATCCCGGTGCTGCCCACTTGGCTGGGAATGGATCTGATCGCGGACGCGCATCCCCTCCACGCCGGGCGGCCCGGCGCCATCGCGCCGCGCTATGCCAATTTCACTCTGCAAAACGCCGATTGCCTCGTCGTCCTGGGCGCGCGCCTCGACATGGCGATGACCGCCTACGACCACGCGCGTTTCGCGCCCCGTGCCCAAAAGGTCGTGGTGGAGATCGACCCCGCCGAAATCGCCAAGCTGAAGATGCCCATCGCCTTGCCGGTGGCCGCCGACGCCGGCGCGTTCATCCGCGCCCTGAACGAAGCGCTGGCGCAAACGGCGCTTCCCGATTACGGCGGCTGGCTCGCCCGCGTGGCGGGCTGGAAGGCGCGCTATCCGCTGCTGCGCCCCGAACATGCCGACGATCGCCAGGGCGTCAGCCTCTATGTCTTCACTGATCGCCTCTCCAGCCTGTTGGCTGGCGACGACCTGATCGCGCCGGGAAGTTCCGGCTTCGCTTCCGAGCTTTTCCTGCTGAACCTGCGGCTCAAGGCCGGGCAGCGTTGTTTCCACAATCGCGGTACGGGGTCGATGGGTTTCGGGCTGCCCGCCGCCATCGGCGCCTGTCTCGCATCCGGCAAGAAACGCACGATCTGCGTCGAGGGCGACGGCGGCTTCCAGATGAACGCGCAGGAGCTTGCCACGCTGGCCCGCGAGCATCTGCCCGTCAAGTGCTTCGTGGTCAACAACCGGGGCTATGCCTCCATCCGCGCCTCGCAAAGCGCGAATTTCGGACGCCTGACCGGCGCGGACGAAAGCAGCGGCTTGCGGCTTCCGGATCTTTCCCGGCTGGCCGCGGCCTATGGCGTGCCCTATGCCCGCATCGAGAAGCACGCCGGTCTGGAGAACGCCCTGGCCGATATCCTGAATGCCGAAGGCCCCATCCTCTGCGAACTGGCGGCGCGGACGGACGAAGCGCGCATCCCCCGCGTCATGACCCGCCTGGACGCGCGGGGATTGCCGGAAACGAGTCCGCTGGAAGATCTGTATCCCTTCCTCGACAGGGAGGAACTGCGGGCGAACATGGAGGCGGAATGACGCGGAAGAGCGCGAGGGGACGCGGCTACGGGGCCGGCATGGACACACTCGCATCCGGATAGCGCCGATCGCCGATCCGTCAACTTCTCCCGTGCCCGCCGCCCGGCGGCTTCTCCAGCACGCCCATCAGCGTCGCTGCGCTCCGTGTGGGAGGAACTGGATTGCCACGTCGCTGCGCTCCTCGCAATGCCGAGGGGGGGCGGCTTTTGCAATGACGAGTTCTTCCGATGGACCTTCCCTCCCCCGCTTGCGGGGGAGGGTGGCCCGCAGGGCCGGGAGAGGGTTTCCTTCCATGCGGAGCGAAGCGACGCTGATTTCTTTGCGGTGGAGCGCGGACGGGCGTTCCCTTCCTTCGCCCCTTTTCTAATCAGCGGCGCTGCGCGCCGAGTGGTTGGTGCCACCCTCTCCCCCCTGCGGGGGGCGAGGGGAATCCATCGGGAGAACTCGTCATTGCAAAAGCCGCCCCCCCTCGTCATTGCGAGGAGCGCAGCCGACGTGGCAATCCAGTTCCTCCCACACGGAGCGCAGCGACGCTGATGGGCGTGCTGGAGAAGCCGCCGGGCGGCGGGCACGGGAGAAGTTGACGGATCG
>JAIRLA010000289.1 GCA_031259795.1 Azoarcus sp. | reverse complement strand
GAGAGGGTGGCCGAAGGCCGGGAGAGGGGGGAGCCAAGCCTCCGGCGCGCAGCGCCGCGGGTTTCTTTGCGGGGGAGAATGGACGGGCGTTCCGTTCTTTCTTCCCCTTTTTTGGGTCAGCGGCGCTGCGCGCCGGAGGGAAGGACGCCCTCTCCCGCCCTGCGGGCACCCTCCCCCGCCAAGCGGGGGAGGGGAATTCATCGGAGGACTCGTCATTACGAAAGCCCCCTCGTCATTGCGAGGCGCAAAGCGCCGCGGCAATCCATGCTTTACTCCGGCGCAGCCGCAAACTGACTGTCTTCTGTCCTCGGTCATCTGTCCTCTGAATCCGTCATTGCGAGGAGCGCAGCGACGCGGCAATCCATGCGGCGGTTCCGCTTCCCATAACGCCGAAGCATTCCGCAAGGCCATCTGGATTGCCGCGGGGCTAAAGCCCCTCGCAATGACCATGGATTTGATCCAGGTGTTTTCTGAATTACTGACCGCTGAGTAAACTAAACAGCCGCCACATCCACAGTGCGTTTTAGAGCGGTTTCTGTCCAAATGCTGACACTGCCGATCAGAATGTTTTTCGTCATTGCGAGGAGCGCAGCGACGCGGCAATCCATGAAGCGGTTCCGCGACCCGCAACGCTGGAGCCATCCGCAAGGCCGTATGGATTGCCGCGGGCCTGCGGCCCTCCTCGCCATGACGCATTGAGGAACCGTCATTGCTCGGGCTGCGCGACGTGGCAATCCAGTCTGCCTTTCTGGATTGCTTCGCCTTCGGCTCGCAATGACGGGTATCAACATTTGAGCCGAAAATGCTCTAAGCGATAAGCAATGCACTGGTCAATTGAAGAAATTCTAGCCACGCCCACAACTCCGTGCGCTCGTCCTCTTCCGCCACCTTCGGCAGTTCCAGCGCGTGCAGGGAGAAGGTCCTCCGAAAAAAGCGAGCCGCTCTGCGAGTCGTAAAGGCGATATGCGTTATGGTAAGCCGCGCTGTCCGCAATCCAGACAAAATCCGTAATCACGATGCCGAGAACCGGCTTCAGGAACCGGCAGGATTCGCCCTCGCCGATCCGGTTCCCGAACAGACGCGCCAGACAATACAGAATGCGCGCCTGGAAGGCCGCGTGACTGGCGGCCTGTATCTCGACATCGATTTGCCGCCCGGATTTCATCTGCATCAGTATATCCAGGATGCCGGTCTCGTCATGGAAGATTTCACCCGGCAAAAAGGGATTCTTCAGGTTCAATCCGAATCGGCGATCTGGCGGCGCCGGAAAACCAGGTCCCACACGCCATGGCCGAGACGCAGGCCGCGCTGCTCGAACTTGGTCGGCGGGCGGTGCGCGGGGCGGGGCGCGTAGCCGTCGGCGGTATTGACCAGCGACGGCTCCGCCGCAAGAACCGCCAGCATCTGTTCGGCGTAATCTTCCCAGTCGGTCGCGCAGTGGATGCGGCCGCCCGGTTCCAGCCGGCTGGCGAGCAGGGCCGCGAACGGCGGCTGGATCAGGCGGCGCTTGTGATGGCGCGCCTTCGGCCAGGGATCCGGGAAAAAAAGGTGGATTCCGGCGAGCGAGTTGGCGGGAATCATGTCGCGCACCACTTCGCTGGCGTCGTGCTGGATGATGCGCAGGTTGGTCAGCTCCTTTTCGGCGATCCGCTTGCACAGGCTGCCGACGCCCGGAGTGTGCACTTCCACGCCGAGGTAGTCATGCTGCGGGTTGGCCTCGGCGATCGCCGCCGTGGTCTCGCCCATGCCGAAACCGATTTCGAGGATGCGCGGCGCGCTTCGTCCGAACACGGCGTCGAGATCGAGCGGCGACGGAGCATAGGGAATCCCCGCCACGGCCATCATCGTCTCGTGATAGCGCCGCTGCGCCTTGGAGACGCGCCCCTGGCGCAGGACGAAGCTGCGGATGGGCGCGGCGTATCCGCCGCCGGTATGGGCGCCTTCCCGGCCCTCGCTCACGAACTGATCAGGCCGGTGGTCGGCGACGACGGATCGGCCGAATGGTATCTGCGCGCCATGCGCCCCGCCAGAAAGGCTTCGCGGCCGGCCTCGACGGCTTTTTTCATGGCGCCGGCCATGCGCACAGGATCCTTGGCGTGGGCGATGGCGGTGTTCATCAGCACGCCGTCGCAGCCCAGTTCCATGGCCACCGCCGCGTCGGACGCCGTGCCGACGCCGGCATCGACGAGCACCGGCACCGTGAGGGCGTCGATGATCAGGCGCAGGTTCCAGGGGTTGACGATGCCCATCCCGGAGCCGATCAGCGAGGCCAGCGGCATCACCGCGGCGCAGCCGAGGTCCTGGAGGATTTTGGCCTGGATCGGGTCGTCGGAGCAGTACACCATCACCTGAAAACCGTCCTTGACCAGAGTTTCGGCGGCCTTCAGGGTTTCCGGCATATTCGGGAACAGGTTTTTCGCATCGCCGAGCACCTCGAGTTTGCACAGCGCATGGCCGTCGAGCAGTTCGCGGCCGAGGCGCAGCGTGCGCACCGCGTCTTCCGCCGTGAAGCAGCCGGCCGTGTTCGGCAGAATGGTGAATTGCGACGGCGGCAGGGCGTCGAGCAGGTTCGGCTCGCCGGGATTCTGGCCGATGTTCACGCGCCGGATGGCGACCGTGACAATTTCCGCGCCCGAAGCGTCGATCGCCGCGCGCGTCTCCCCGAAATCCTTGTACTTGCCGGTCCCGACCAGCAGGCGCGAGCGATAGCTGCG
>JAIRLA010000210.1 GCA_031259795.1 Azoarcus sp. | reverse complement strand
GCAGTTGGCGCTCGCTCCAGTAAACGATGCCGCGGACCTGCGGAACCGGCGTTCGATAAACGACAAGGTCTATCCAGGGGCTGGTAATCTGGCAACTGGGGGGGGCACGACCTCCCATGGAGGTCATCATCGGGACGAGGTACTCGTGCGGCATAGAGTAACGCCAGCGCACGAATTGCAACAGGGAGCGCTCCCCCGCGCCGGCGTTTCTCATGCTTTCCATGCTCTCGGCGCCTTTTATGCAGAGTTTGTCCCTGACCAGCCGGGAATAGATGTGCTTCCTGACGGCCGTCGCGAAAGCGCGAAAATGCGGGAAGGAATCAGGTATCTTGGCGGCGGACTGCCAGATCTCGGCACCGGGTACTATGATCTGGATCGGCGCCATGTTGACAGTGCACGGTGAAACGTCCCCGGCAGCGCTGTCCGCCCATGCCCGCAACGGCAACGAAACCGCCGCCACCGTCGCCAACAAGAATCCGAGCATCTTCATCTCACGCCCCCGCCCAGCCGCCCCGGACGAGCAACGCCGCCACTGATCCAGTCCTCGCCGATGCCGCTTCCATGCTTTCTCCCGTTCCGGCAATGCCGGGAAAGTCATGACGCAAAAATTCCCCGCGACTCTACCGCCATATCCACACCGTGTAAACCGTCACGGCGTTTTTTCGTATAGCGCACGGGCTGTTGCTGTTGCGTGCGCCCAACGTCATGGCCGCGCTCGCGCGGCGTCTTTCCGCCAGAAAGTTTCTGACAAAATTAAACCGCGCTACATCAGCAAATCGCCCCCCGCCAGTCGTCATGAAATCGTCCATGTCCACTTTCTTTGCGGTGGAGAATGGACAAGCGCCCCATACCTTCCACCCCCCCCCTCTTTAATCAGCGGCGCTGCGCGCCGGATGGTTGGAAACCCTCTCCCGCCCTTCGGGCACCCTCCCCCGCATGCGGGGGAGGGAAGGTCCATCGCACAAAGGGAGTCCATCGGAAGAATTCGTCATTGCGAAAGCCCTTCCCCCACCTCGTCATTGCGAGGAGCGAAGCGACGTGGCAATCCAGTTCGTTCTACCCGGCGCGCAGCGCCGCTGAATAAAAAAGGGGAGAAAAGAACGAAACGCCCGTTTCTCCCCCACCGCCAAGAAAACAGCGTCGATACTCTCCGCATGGAACGAACTGGATTGCCACGTCGCTTCGCTCCTCGCAATGACGAGGCGGGGGGCTCTCGCAATGACGAGGCGGGGGCTCTCACAATGACGAGGCGGGGGCTCTCGCAATGACGAGGCGGGGAGGAGCGCTGCGACGCGACAATCCATGCGGCGGTTCAAGGCGGGCCTATTGGAATGGATTAGTGAGGCGATGAACCGAAGCCGGCCCAGGCTCCAGCGACGCGGATCACGCCCCTGGCCGCCTTGACCCGGTTGCGTCCGGCTTCCTTGGCGCGATAGAGCGCGTCGTCGGCGGCCTTGACGAGCATGGGGATACCGTGCTCGTCGCCGCGCGGCGGGATGAGGCTGGCCGCGCCAACGCTGATCGTCACGACCGGGGCGACCGGCGAACGGGCATGCTTGATTCCCAATCCCTCGATGCTCGCGCGCATCGCCTCCGCCACCGCCACCGCGCCTTCCGGTTCGGTCTCGGGCAGGATCGCGGTAAATTCCTCGCCGCCGTAACGCGCCACGAGGTCGTTCGGGCGCTGCGTCGATTTTTCCAGGGTGTTGGCGACCAGCCGAAGACATTCGTCGCCTTTCTGGTGTCCATAACAGTCGTTGAAAGACTTGAACAAATCGACATCGAGCACCAGCAGCGACAGCGGCAATCCCGAGCGCGAACAGCGCCGCCACTCGCGCAACAGGCTCTCGTCGAAGCAACGCCGGTTGGCGATGCCGGTCAGGCCATCGACCGCGGACAGGCGCTGCAACTCACGATTGGCGGTTTCGAGCTTGAGCGTCAGCACCCGCAACGATTCGCGCATCTGCGCCATCCGGCGCATGGCGTTGATCTTGGCCTGCAACACGATCTCGGAAACGGGCTTGATGAGGTAATCGTCGCCGCCCACCTCGATCGCGCGCTGAAGATCGTTATCGTCGGCGCGCGCGGTCAGGAAAATGATCGGCGTCCAGGCGCCATCCTCTTCGAGCTGGCGAATGCGGTGCGCCACCTCGAAACCGTCCATTCCCGGCATGATGATATCGAGCAGCACCAGATCGGGGCGTTCGCTCTTGAACATTTCCAGCCCCGCCTCGCCGCTGTGCGCGTGCAAGGCGTTCAATCCCATATTGATCAACCAGCTGCACACCACGGCGGCGCTGGTAACAGTGTCTTCGATGACCAAAACTTTCATGGATAAAAATTCGCTTTTACTGACAGTTCGCTGGCGCCGGTAGTAGCGCCGGACAATTTTGCGTCATGTCGCAATCCTATCAAGTTTTGTGATACTGAATGTTTTCAAAATCACGGACGACGCAATTTGACGCACTGCGCAATGACCGATAAACTTTGCCATTTTTTCCGGCAACCCAGATGACAAGGATTGGTTCCACCTTCGCACTGTCCCCAGCCCCATCGGTACTGGCGTTCGCGCTCCTCATGGGCATTTCCGGCGCGGGCGGCGCGGCGGAGCGCAACGCCTCCCCGCCGCCGGTTCCCGTCATCGAGGCAAGTTTCGACCCGCCCGCGGCCACGGCGCCCGCGGCTGTCGTACACAAGCCCGCCTCCCCCGGCGGCGCGACGGAAAATGAGATACCCGTTTCCGGCGCTCCGGTTTCCAAAGCCCCCGTCGCCGAGGTTCCCGTCTCCGAAATCCCCGCTTCCGCAGCCCCGGTTTCCGAAGACCCCGCCCCCGAAGTCCCTGTCTCCGAAATTCCCCTCCCCCTCCCCGAAGTCCCGGTTTCCGGAGATCCCGCCCCCCTCTCCGAAATCCCCCTCTCCGAGATTCCCTCCCTCGCCCCGCCCGCGGCCTCATCCGCCGCCATCGACCGCGTTTCGGCAAGGGTGCTCACCCTCGATCTCACCAACAATCCCAACGATATCTGGGACCGCATCCGCCGGGGATTCGGCATGCCCGACATCTCCAGCGACCGGGTCGTCGAACAGCAATTCTTTTACCTCAACCGCCCCGCCTATCTGGACAGGACGCTCAATCGCGGCGCGCGCTACCTCTATTACATCGTCGGCGAACTCGAACGGCGCGGGCTGCCGACCGAACTCGCCCTCCTGCCGATGGTCGAGAGCAGCTACAACCCGGTCGCCTATTCGCGCGCCCACGCTTCCGGCCTGTGGCAATTCATTCCCTCGACCGGGCGCAACTACAACCTCACCCAGAATCGCTGGATCGACGAACGCCGCGACGTCATCGCCTCCACCAACGCCGCGCTCGATTACCTTGAAAACATCTACGAGATGCACGGCGACTGGCAATTGGCGCTCGCCTCCTACAACTGGGGAGAAAACGCGGTCGCCCGCGCGCTGGAGCGCAACCGCGACGCCGGCCTGCCCACCGAATACAGCGCCCTCAACATGCCCACCGAGACGCGCAACTATCTGCCCAAACTCCAGGCGATCAAGAACATCATCGCCCGGCCCGAGCTTTTCCACATCGAACTTCCCTACATCGCCAACGAACAAATCCTCTCCACCGTCGCCGCCCCGATCGGCATCGACCTCGCCACCGCCGCCCGGTACGCCGAATTGCCGCTCGAAGAATTCCTCGCCTTCAACCCCGGCTACAACCGCCCGGCCATCACCACCTCCGGCCAGACCTTGGTAGTGCCTTCCGACCGCGCCCCCCGTTTTGCCGCCCGCCTCGACGAATTCAGCCGTTCCGGCAAGGGCTGGCGCAGCCACACGCTCGCCCGCGGCGAAAAGATCAACGACATCGCCAGCCGCCACGGCCTCACCGTGGGGCAACTATTGCAGATCAACGGCCTGCACGCGCGCAGCCGCCTCAGTCCCGGCTACAGCCTGCTCGTGCCCGGCCAGGGCGCCAACCTCGGCGACGCGCTGGCCGTGGCCCAACTACTGCCCGACAGCGCGCGCGCCGCCGCCCGCGCGGGCGTGCGCATCGAGCCGGAACGCGGCGCCCGCAAGGGACGAAACAAGACCAGCGCGCGCGGCAAGGACAAAACGCCGCGCGGCAAAAAAACCGCGGCGAAAGGGAAAGGAAAAACGGGGAAAGGAAAAACAGTGGCGAAAGGCAAGGCGAACAGCAAGACGAAAACCGCCATGCTAAGCAAGACCAAGACCAAACCCACCTCGCAGGCCAAGGCCAAGGCCAAATCCGCCCCGCAGACCAAGGCTAAATCCGTCCCGGCGCGCGGCAACGCCCGGCGGCGCTGATCCGCGCCCGGCGGCCCAGCGAAAACGCATCATGGGCATGATGCCCGCAAAAAACAGAGCAGATAAAATTCTTTTGATCAGGTAAATCCGCCGCTGGCGCCTTGCGGCAGAATGAAAATATCCCGGCGACGCCGTTGCGAACATATTCGTCGTCCTTGGGGACAGGATATATAGCCGCCGCGCCCAGCCCGGACTCGACGAACCGCTTTTCCAGGCGCTCCGGCGTCCGGTCACTCACCCCCACCGTCGCCCGGCATAGCCACGCCCTGGGCGGCATCCCTGAGCGCGGAGAGAAAATCGCCGACGCAGGACTTCCCGTTCTCCCTGTCTTCCAGGCGGTGATTGGCATTGGGACAAATGAGAAGACGTAGATTCGTCTTGCCTGCTTGCCTGAATCGATCCCGCAAGCGACGGGCGGAATCGACCGGCACCGAATTGTCCTTTTCCCCCATGGCCACGATGATCGGAATGTCGAGCCGAATCAAATCGTCCCCTATATTGATGTCCAGGATAGATGCCCAATACTTGTAGCTATGCCCCCATACTTTCCTGTCGATATTGTCCGGTTCCCGGGCGATCGCGGAGAACACGCTCTCATGATTGCGCAAGTACCAGGAGGATCGGGACAGCGCCTCCAGATTCTCGCGCATGGTCGCGCCGCCATTGCCGACCAGCCCGACATGGGTAATCCGTGGCGCCGTGGCCGCGAGCCTCGACACAATGATTGTCCCTTCGGACGCGCCCAGCAGCACAACCGCCTTGGGTTCGAAAGGAAGTTTCGCCAATTGGACCTCGACGAATTCCTGCTGATCCGCGAGAGTCTGTCCAATATAGTCGGTCGTGTGGAAAGCGGAAGAACAAAATCTGCCAGCACGGTTTTCCTCGTCGATCGCCCGTTTCTGCAACGCGAAGACCGTGGCATTCATGGAATCGCGGATTGGCGCAAAATAAGAATCCAACCGGTATTTGATGCTGGAACATCCCGAGCCGCTCACGAAAAAGATCACGGTATCGTGAAACGCCTCATCCCCCAGGCCAAGAACATAGAATGCCGCCTCGCCGCCATCCTTGAAATGAAAAACCCGCGAAGGCAGCGCCGCACCGATGGTAACTTCCTCATTCGAGGATAAAAGGCTTCCCAGGGCCGCGCAGCCGGTCGTGGCAGAAGCGATCAGGGCAACGAGAATCAGATTGCGAATGTTCATGTTCATATCGACGCCTGAAAATATTTGGAGAGTGCTTACTTAAATACAGATAATAAAGCTTGTTGAAGGCTGGAGAACTGGTTGGTTGTTGTGACGGCGCGCCAGATGCGCAAGGTCAGGTCGACCATGGACTCCTTGTGCGAGACCACCTTGGTTCGCCGGGTAAATCTTCCCGGATGGCGGCGCGTATTGCTGTTGTCGCGCTCGATGCTGATGGTATGACTCTTGCCGACGATGTGGCGTTCTGGAGGCAAGACCTTGGCGAAGGCCTCCCACGCGTCAGTGTAATAAACGCACTGTTTCAGG